>JAAXXJ010000027.1 GCA_013334545.1 Nitrospirota bacterium
TGATCAGCTCGGGGTCCTCGATCCGCACGGAAACAAAGGGCTTGTCCTTGTCCCCTTCTTTGACGGTGCCACGGACCTGCTCGTTCGTGATGACGATGTCCTTCACTTGTTTCTGGGCGAGCAGCTGCTTGAACCTGCTGTACTTGATCTCCTCGGCAGGCGGTGCCGAGAACAGGCGAAACACGCTGATAATGACAAGGAACAGGAGGAAGTAGAAGAGGAATTGCTGGCCTTTTTTCATTATCACACCTCGATGATTATATTACCGCAGAGGACGGAGGGAACGCCACATCGTTCAGAAGGTCAGAAGAGAGATGATAGTATGTTTGCCGGTCCTTCTGCATCCCTCTGCCTCCGCGGTGGTGAAGGCCCTATCAGCATCAATGGTACACGCCAATGCCGAGAGAGAAGCTCGGGCCCAAGTAAGGCGACCAGAGGTGCAGCGCCTTCCCCGTAATGACGGGATAGCGGTACTCGATCTCCCCCAGCGGGAGGACCTGCGGCGCTGCAATCTCCCCGACGACCGTGATCATCCGTCCGCGATGATAGACCGCGCCGTCGAGGAATTGCTGCGTCATAACGAGGAAGCGGCCGCTGGTATCGTCCGTCAGCTCAGGCCTGCCCTCCCCGTCGAGGGTCATCTGAAGCACTTCAATGCGCGTCCCTTCCTTCAGGTTCTTTGTGTCCACGATAATGCCGCCGATCATCAGCAGCTTCCCCGCATATTTGTCCGGGTCCTTCTGCAGGGCGGTGAAGGGCACGTTCTTCTCGACCTTGTCAAGGAGCTCCCGCGGAAAGGGCGGCGAGCATCCGGCAGTAACGCCGATGCCCACGGCTGCAACAACCGTAATGAGCACCAGGTTCCATTGCATAGTCTTTTCTATAATAGCACTATAGTTCATGCTTCAATATATATAATATAACACGCGAAAGGACCGATTGCCACGAATGACGCAGATATCGCCTTGGGCAGGGAAGGAAGAGAAAAGGATCGGGACAGGCTGGTATGCCGGCTGGAACTGTGGGATCAACCGGAATGCGCTCGCCCTTCGATCCGCAGGGATGCAGGGGTGTTTGGATACAGAAACAGCACAAGGACCTGCCTCGCTCCGACCCGGCAGCCCGGATGCGAAGACTGTGCGTATGCATACCGGTACCCTAGACCGAACAGGAACAGATAAAAAAAGCGCGGCCGAAGGGGAACGATCAGTATCCGTACTTGCCCTGGGGCGAGTTGGGATCATAGAGCGGGTCAAGGAACTGGGGTTTTTCCCAGCTGGGCTTTTCAGGCGGCCAGAGCTTGATCTCGCGGGCGTTGAGGAGCACATAGGCGGCACCGGACCCGCCGAGGGACGGCTCCTCGGTCCCCGTTACCTCGCCGGCGACCGTGATCTCCCTGCCGGGTGAGAAGACCAGTATGTCGAGATACCGCGGCTGGAACACGATAAAGCGCCCGCCGGTGCGGTCCGTGTGGCGCGGTCTGCCCCAGTAGTCAAGCTCCTTCTGAACGACCTCGATGAAGGTCCCGGTCTTGACGTTCTTGGTCTGGGCGATGAGGCCGCCGACGATCACGGTCTTGCCCTTGCTGGAAGGCGGGTCTGCCTGGAGCTTATTGAAGGTGATGGTGCGGTCGGCGGTGCGGGCCACGTCAGGTGATATGGCGTAGGAGCAGCCCTGCAGCAGCAGGACCGTTCCTGCGATCAGCAGGGACAGGATGTGCATCGCGGCCTCTCTCGTCTGCGCGGGCCCCGGAACGAGCGTAACGGAGGACCGGTCATTGCTCACGCGGACAGCTTCATGGGTTCTGCCGGCAGGTCCGACTCGTGCAGGATCTTCTTCCGCACCCGGTCGGGGAGGTCCAGGCCGGAGAGGTCGAACCTGCCGAGCTCCCGGGCCAGAAGATTGATCTTCTCGTTCACGGAGAGATGCTTGTTGATGATGATGCGCCGGGTCTCCATGACCCTGCAGGACCCGCCCTTCGAGGTCTTGAGGTCCTCGTAGGTCACTTTAACATCAAGCGACCGGGCAGCCTGTTCCAGTTCCGCGATCGTGATCTTCATAAACGGATAAAGGGAGAACGCGGCAGGCGCGTTCCGGGGATCATGCTTCTTCCTTGTGGATCTCCATGATGCTGACGACGTTGATGTTCGCGTCCTTCAGCGCCTTCTGCACATCTGCGAGCTTCGCATCCTGGACCTTGAGAATATAGTTCGTCTTTGTTGCCATGGTTCAGCCTCCTGGATACAAGATACTGAAATGACCGCGCTCCGATGGCACACACCCTATCATAAATATCCCCCAAAAGTCAACGGGAAAGGTCCCGCCCGATGCGCGTGCGCGCGGCCACGCAGCACGAGCGCATGATTTTCCCTCCCCGGGAAAATGCCCCTGCAGATTTGGAAACTTTCTAAAAATTTTTCTTGCTATTTTCTGATGCTGTGGCTATACTTTGAACCAATGAAAGCAAACACACCGCGCATGCGGTGAGTATTTTTAATCTCTATCTCTGGAGGAGGAAGTATGGCAAAAGCCATGACGAAGTCTCAGATTGCAGATTTTATCGCGAAGAAGGCCGACCTGAAGAAGAAGGTCGCGGTCCAGATCCTCGAGGACCTGGCAGCGCTGGCGTACAAAGAAGCGAAGAATTCCTTCACGCTCCCCGGCCTCGGAAAGCTCGTGCTCGTGAACCGCAAGGCCCGCATGGGCCGGAACCCCCAGACCGGTGAAGCCATCAAGATCCCGGCCAAGAAGGTCGTGAAGTTCCGCGTCGCGAAGGCCTGCAAAGAGGCCGTCCTCGGCAAGAAGTAAGCCGACCTCCAGCTCCCACATTCGTGCATAACAGGGCATCCCGGACCCTACCGGGATGCCTTTTTCGTCCTGAGCCATGGAACTCATCCTCTTCATACTCTACCCCCTTGCCCTGGTCCATGTCCGGCTGATCATCCCTGGGCTCGCGCTCCACGGCGCGCTCATCATCTCGTCCGCGGTGACGTATGGCAGGGTCCCGCTCATAGGGACCCACGACACGCTCGGTTTCCTCGCGTGGTCCATCGGCGTCGTGTATCTCCTCTTCGGATGGGGCCGGAAGCGCGACCTCTTTACGTACTCGACGGTCGCGTTGATCCTGCTGTTGCTCGCAGGTTCCTCTGTTTCACCGGCGATGCGGGGGCCGCTGCCGCCCGTGCTGCGCACCATCTGGTTCGAGCTCCACGTCATCCTTTCCTTCGTGTCCTACGCGCTCTTTGCCGTCGGCGCGGTGTTCGGCGTCCTCTACCTCCGCAGCGGCGACCGGGAAGATGAGACCGGCCAGTACCGGAACCTCCTGCTCGGCTACGCGCTGTTCTCCCTTGCCATGATCTTCGGCGGCATCTGGGCGCACCTCGCCTGGGGGACCTACTGGCTCTGGACGCCCAAGGAGCTCTGGACCACGATCGTGTGGTTCTTCTACAGTCTGTACCTCCACGCCCGGCTGGTCAAAGGCTGGACCGGGAGACCCGTGGCCTGGATGGGGATCATCGGATTCTTCATCGTCATGTTCACCTATGTCGGCGTGGGTCTCTTGATGAAGAGCTCCCATGAGTTTTAAAGGCCTGTCAGCCTGACGCTCGGTGACCATGAAAAACTTCTTTCGCTCCCTCAAGACGACGGTCTGGACCCTCCTGGGGCTCATCTGCGTGTTCTTCCTCGGCTCGTACCTGATGCCGGTGTACCGCGACGTCCACGGCGGCATGAACGACCGGCTGCTGTTCCAGTGGGTCGAACAAAGCGCCCTGGATCATCCCTGGGCAACAAGCTGGTTCTTCGCGTCCCTCGCTGGCCTCGTCCTGCTGACCGTCAACACGATCGTCTGCAGCGTCCAGGCGATCATGGGAAAATGGTCCCGCGAGGATTTCCTGCTCCGTATCGCGCCCCAGATCGTTCACCTCGGGTTCCTCTGCATCCTGCTGGCCCATCTTTTGGGCGCTGGATGGGGATACCGCATCTCGGGCATGCTACCGGTCGAGGCGTACGCGAAGCTCCCGGAAAACCGCGTCCTGTACCTTAATGACCTCCGTCCGCTGGTCGACGACCGCCGGAATCTCAGGGACTGGGCTGCCGTGATCGCGATCTACGAGAATGACCGGCGCGTCGCGACCGGCATCCTGGGCCCGAACACGCCGCTCTTCTATAAAGGCGTGGGGGTCTACTTGAAGAGCTTCGACCTCCAGGAGCGGCCCATCGCGTTCCTCATGGTGAACCGGGATCCTGGCGCACTCTGGGCGCTTGCAGGTTCGGTCCTGTTCATGATCGGAACGGTGGTCATCCTTATCCTCAAGTGGAAAAAGGCATGATACCCGCAGGTGCGCTCTCCCGGCTTTCTCCGTGTCCTCAGTGTCTCCGTGGCAGGATGATGTCATGACGAATCGGATACTGGTCGCTATGAGCGGCGGTGTGGACAGCTCCTTCACCGCTGCTCTCCTTCTGGAGCAGGGACACCGGATCGAAGGCGTTACCATGAAACTTTCCGCCGGCGTCTGCTGCGACATTGCCTCGGCCCAGGCGGTCTGCGCCCATCTCGGCATCTCTCACCGCATCATCGACATGCAGTGGGAATTCGAGCGCAGTGTCGTAAGCAACTTCATCAGCGAATACCGCGCCGGCCGCACGCCCAACCCCTGCATCCGGTGCAACGACATCATCAAGTTCCAGGCACTCCTGGACCATGCCCGGGATAATGGTTTCGACTTCCTTGCAACAGGCCACTATGCGCGTATCGAGCGGGACACGGCGACGCCGCGCTACCTGCTCAAGACCGGCATCGACGCCGGCAAGGATCAGAGCTATTTCCTCTACCGCCTTACCCAGGACCAGCTTGCCCGCATCCTGTTCCCGCTGGGGCGGATGCACAAGAAAGAGGTTCGCGAACGGTCCCGACAGCTGAAGCTTCCGGCTGCAGAGCGCCCCGAGAGCCAGGAGATCTGCTTCGTGCCGGACAACGACTACCGCGCGTTCCTCGAGGAACATGCGCCCGACGTCCTCAAGCGCGGCGAGATCACGATGACCGATGGCACGGTAGTGGGAAAGCACAAAGGCATCGCCTTCTTCACCATTGGCCAGCGCAGGAAGCTTGGCGTTGCCGCCGGTGAGCGGCTCTATGTGACCAGGATCGAGCCCGAAACCGGCCATGTTGTGCTCGGAAAGGTCGCAGATCTGCAGAAGCCGGAACTGCTCGTGGCTGAACCCAACTTCATCACCTGCGACGCGCTGTCGTCCTCACTGCCTGTGGAGGTCAAGATCCGCTACCGTTCATCCTTTGAACCTGCGGTGATCGAGCCTGCGGGTCCCGGCCGCGTCCATGTCCGGTTCAGGAGACCGGTCGCCGGCATCAGCCCTGGCCAGGCAGCGGTCTTCTATGATGGGGAGGTCGTTGTCGGTGGAGGGACTATCGAAGGGAGATGATCATCGGGACTGCTGCTTAGAGATGATCCGTTACGTGGTGTTCTTCTTTCGGCGGTTCAGGATCATGCCGCTCACGTTTTTTGGCCGGGGTTGATATTCCACTCCCTGCCGATTTCCTCCATCTCCCTGAGCGACCACAAGAGACGAGGACTTGTTCAGTGGCAGCACCTGGCTCGGATAGACGCTCCGACGTCCCGTCATCAGAAAGCTGATGAAGCATGCAACAGCCGGGGATGAACAAAATGGAGCTTTCCAGGACATGCCGTCGCATGGGGTACCCTTCCTTCGTGACGACGGTCGAGGATGATCGTGCTGCTCGAGCCGTAACAACCTTGAAAACAAGGGGTGCCGAAGACCGTTCCGGCTCCGGCACACCGTATGAATCCTGCCGATGCACTATCGCTGAAGAAAGCTTATGCCGCTCTGTGCACGGTCCCCCTTGGCGGACAACCTCGCTTTCGCTTCGCTCCCCTATTCATTGTTAGCAATGAGATCATCCCTCCGGTTCTTCTGCCAGCAGTCCTCGGTCCCCTCGGTGCAGACCGGCTTTTCCTTCCCATAGCTGATGAGCGTTATGCGGTTTCCGGAGATGCCCATGTCGGTAAGGTACTTTTTCGCGTTTGCCGCGCGGCGTTGGCCCAGCGCCTGATTGTATTCGATGGTGCCGCGCTCGTCGCAATTGCCCTCGATGCGGACCTTCACCTTGGGGTTCGCCTTGAGGTAGTCCGCATTGGCCTTCATCACGGAACGCGCATCATCACGGATGAAGGCCCGGTCAAAGTCGAAGTAGATAGGCTGAAGACCTGCCGCGCTCGCTGCAGCAGCCTCTATGGCGGCCTTCTCTTCCGCCGCCTTGCGCGCGGCTTCGGCAGTGGCTGCTGCCGCGGTTTCCTCCGCCGGCTTCGCCGGGGCCTGTTCGGCCTTCTGGGGCTGCGTCTCGGGGGCCGAGCTCACTTCAGCGCTCTTCGGGCAGCCGTACAGCATGAAGGAGCCCAGGACTATCATCAGCGCGATCACAGAATGTTTCATGCTCTTCATGGAATTCCTCCTCTGATGGAATGAGGACCGTTCTGCGGCGGTCGCGGTAACAGGGCTTCGGACCTGGCAATGCTTCGGGCACGTAGGCGATGCGGCCGTCGAGCAGCTTCGTTCCGAGCATAGCCCATCGACGAACACCAGACGGTCCTGATGTGTGTTGATAGGGATAGTACCGAACGGTCAGGCTGAACGGACAGGAGGGGGAAGCCCGGTGTGGCTGGAAATGGTTATATCGTCATGAAGAAAATTCGAACGGCGTGGCGTTTCACCGGTGCAGGACAACATTGCGGGCGGGCCGCCACTTATCGATACGTCTGCCAGTTGTACCCGGAGCGGCCTGAGCTGGAAGGCCTCACGTAGCACGGCACGTTTTTTCTTGATCAGGATGAACTCGTGTTCGTGCCCGCCGGTCCGTACTTCCGCGGGAGCGGCGGGCAAAGAACGGTCCGCGCCGATCATCTTCGATAGCAGAACGTTGACCCAGACGATACCGAACGTGACATTCTTTTCCTGCTGTCCGCGCTCAACGATCCGGTCGTTCCTGACTGCCATCGCCGAAAGATAGATCGGCGACATGGCATAGCTGCAATAGAACATCAGCACCACGACGTGCAGTGCATGCTTGATCCGGCCTTCCATGGTGCCGTATAGTAGACCAAAACCATCCTGCAGGCAAGACCTTTTCGTCGGAGGTCCTTGCCTGCGCCGGACGCCATCGGCGGAGGCGGCATCCAGAGAACGGCGGTCTTGTGCCCTATCCCCCGTTTCGCTCTTTCCCCTTGCCTATCGTTATTCCCTATGATATATTACGCACTATGCCGAGAGCTTCCCATGATCATCGCACGAAGAGGAACCCCAGGCCCGGTTTTCGCGGCCGCGTATGGATCGACGGTCCGGAAGGTACGTTCATCGGCTACGGCCGTGTCGTATTGCTTGAGCGGATCATGGAGCACGGGTCGATCACGAAGGCGGCAAAATCGATGGAGATGGCCTACCGCCATGCCTGGGATCTCGTGGATTCCATGAACCGCCAGGCAAAGCGGCCCTTTGTCGTGCTTGCAACAGGCGGCAAGGGTGGCGGCGGCGCGCAGGTCACTGCGGCCGGCACGAAAGCGATCAAGATCTTCTGGCAATTCCACAAGGACCTCGAGGCATTTTTAAAACGGGAAGAAAAAAAGCTCAAGTTCTGAACCATTATTGATCTTCCAGGAGGTACTGCCATGTCCAGATCGCCGGTAAAGCTCGTGATCGCATCCACGACCAGCACCCAGAATTCCGGGCTGTTCGACGTGCTCATCCCTGCTTTTGAGAAGGCAGCCCGCTCCGGTCTGAAGGTGGAGGTCATTGCCGTGGGTACCGGCCAGGCCATGCGGCTCGCCAAGAAAGGCGGGGTGGACCTGCTCTTCGTGCACGATCCCTTCCGGGAGGAAAAATTCGTTGCCGAGGGATACGGCGTGAATCGCCGCCTGGTGATGCACAACGACTTTGTGATCGTGGGCCCCGGCAGCGACCCGGCGCGGATCAAGGGGCTTACCAGTGCCGTCGACGCCTTCGAGCTGATCGCTGAGGCGGAGGCAACCTTCGTGTCGCGCGCAGACGACTCCGGAACGAACGTCAGGGAACAGGATCTCTGGGATGACGCCGGGGTCAGCCCGAATGGCCGGGACTGGTACGTCGAGGCCGGCGCCAAGATGAGCGACACGCTCCTTTTGGCGAGCGAGCAAAAAGCGTATACCCTCTCTGACCGTGGCACGTTTCTGAACTATGCATCACGGATCGGGCTCAAGGTCCTGGTGGCGGGCGATACGCTCCTGAAGAACCAGTACAGCGTGATCGCCGTCAGTCCGGCGGCGTTCCCCGGCGTCAAGTACCGGGAAGCCATGGACTTCATCTCCTATGTGACTTCACCTGAAGGCCAGGGCCTCATTGCGCGTTATAAGAAGCATGGTGTGAACGCATTCATCCCCGATGCTGTCCCGAGTGCCGCTGCAAAGCGGGCTCGCGGCAGGAGATAGGGGGGTTTTTCATGAAGAACCGTCACGTATTTCCGCTGCTGGTCTGCGTTGCCCTATCGCTGCTCATCCCGACCATGCTCATTGCTGAGCCTACGACCGGACAGCCGAAGAAGATCATGCTTGCCAGCACCATCGGCCCCATAGACGCGGGCATCGTCGGCGTGCTGGAGGAGGCCTTCACGAAGAAGACCGGCATCGCGGTCGAGCACATCGGCGCCGGCACCGGCCAGGCCCTCAAGCTCGCAGAGACCGGAACGTATGACCTCGTCCTGGTGCACGCGAAGACCCTCGAGGAGAAGTTCGTGGCTGACAGGTTCGGCACGAAACGCTATGACCTCATGTACAACGACTTCGTGATCCTCGGCCCGGCATCGGACCCTGCAAAGATCAAAGGCATGAAGGACGCGGCAGATGCACTCAAGGCGATCGCCCAGGCACAATCGCTTTTCGTGACGCGCGGCGACAAGTCAGGCACCCACGTGAAGGAGCTGGAGATCTGGAAGAAGGCCGGCATCGAACCGCAGGGGGCCTGGTACCAGGTCTTTTCCGAGGGCGCAAAGGGCAATGCGCCGACCCTGACCTTCACGAATGAAAAGCAGGCCTATACGATCATGGACCGCGCCACGTTCATCACCATGAGGCCCAAGATCTCCCTTCAGGTGCAGGTCGAGCGGGACGATATCCTGCTCAACTACATCACGCTCATTCCGGTCAACCCTGCGAAGTTTCCGCAGGTCCACCACGCCGAAGCAATGCAGTTCATCGAATGGCTGCAGGGCAGGGATGCACAGATGATCATCCGTGACTTCGGCAAGGACAAGTACGGCGAACCGCTCTTTTTCCCGAACTCGCCTGAAGGAAAGAAACTTTAACACAGAGAGAAGGTCTCTTCCAGCACGTGCGTTAGCGGAAGTGCTGAGGATAGGACAGGGCGGAAAAGGAAACCAGGGAAAAACGACGTCCCTGCAGCGCAGTGCGAGCCGGACCGTAGAAAAAACATTCTTTTTTGGGCAGCCCCCAAGTAGTCATATAAGCTTCAGACGTGCTTCTGTACCTAAAATGTTCTGACCCCCACATTCGTTCGACGGAGGTTATTCTTATGAAACGGATCGTGCTCTTTGCTTTGGCGCTCATCCTGATCGGCACGGCCGCACTTGCCGAGACGCGCATCAAGATGGCCTCGACAACGAGCACCCAGAACTCGGGGCTGTTCGACTACCTCCTGCCGATCTTCGAGAAGAAGACCGGCATCAAGATCGATGTGGTTGCCGTCGGAACCGGTGCATCCATTGAGATCGGCAAGCGCGGTGATGCGGACGTGGTCTTCGTGCACGCAAAAGAGCAGGAGCTGCAGGCCGTGCAGGAAGGCTTTTTCGTGAACCGCCACGATGTGATGTACAACGATTTCGTCGTCATCGGCCCGCAGAACGATCCGGCAAAGGTCAAGTGGCTACAGAGCGCATCCGACGCTTTCAAGGCCATTGCCACAGCGCAGTCCTCCTTCGTCTCGCGGGGCGACAAGTCGGGCACGCATACAAAAGAGCTTTCACTCTGGAAGAAGGCCGGCATCGAACCCGCGGGTAAGAAGTGGTACCTTGAGGTCGGTCAGGGCATGGAGAAGACCCAGCGCATTGCTGACGAAAAGAGGGCCTACACGCTCACCGACAGGGGCACCTGGCTCGCCACGAAGGACAAGGACAGGCTGGACCTGGTCATCGTTCTCGAGGGAGATCCGGTTTTGTTCAACCAATACGGCATCATGGCGGTCAATCCCGAGAAGCACAAGCACGTGAAGTTCAACGAAGCTATGCAATTCGTGGACTGGCTCATTTCCAAGGACGGCCAGGCCGCTGTTGCGGCCTTCAAGGACAGGAACGGGAACGCCCTCTTCATTCCCAACGCCAAATAGCACCAAAAGGCTGGCACGGACTGGACCAGAACCAAGGCTCGATACCCCCAGTATCCCTCCCTGATCCGGTCCGTGCCTTTTGCTATGGAATCACTCCTCCAAGGATTCAACGAAGCCCTGAAGCTGATCTTCCATCTTGATCAGACGCTTTTCGGGATCATTGTTCTTTCCCTCAAGGTGTCTGGTTCTGCGCTGTTGATCTCGACAGCCATCGGACTTCCCGCCGGCGCCTTGCTCGGACTGAAGCCCTTCCCCGGCCGGGACCTCGCCATCAGCGGCGTGAACACGCTCATGGGCCTTCCACCGGTCGTCGTCGGGCTCTTCGTTTATCTCCTCCTGTCGCGCAAGGGACCGCTGGGATTCATGGGGCTGCTCTACTCGCCGCCAGCAATGATCATCGCCCAGACCATCCTCGCCCTGCCTATCGTGATCGCTCTCTGCCATTCTGCCATCAGGAACGTCGAGCCCATTATCCGTCAGGCCGCGCGGACCCTCGGTGCAACATCGGGCCAGGAAACGCTCGCTGTCATCCGCGAGGCCCGATACGGGATCCTCTCGGCCATCATTGCCGCTTTCGGCAGGGTCATGGCCGAGGTCGGGGCGATCCTGATCGTCGGCGGGAACATCGCCGGCTACACGCGGGTGATGACCACAACCATCGCGCTCGAGACGGACAAGGGCAACTTCGAGCTTGCCCTCGCGCTCGGCATAATCCTGCTGACAATATCGTTCATCATTAATGCTGCACTCCATGGTGTCCAGAAGAGAGGATCGGTCAAAACCTCGTGAAGCTGCTCATCGCCCATATCAGGAAGGACTATGACGGCAGGGCCGTTCTGAAGGACTGCTCCTATGCTTTCAACGGCGCCGGCGCCTACGTCCTCATGGGACCCAATGGATGCGGAAAGTCAACGCTCCTGCGGATCTGCTCCCTGCTCGAGCGGCCCGATGGCGGAGACCTTCAGTTCAAGGACAATAGCACGCCGCTGGTCCAGGACATCGCTCTCCGAAGGCGCATGACTATCGTCCTCCCGCGGACCGGGGTCTTCAATACAGCCGTATCCAGCAATGTTGCCTATGGCCTGATGATACGGAACATGCAGAAGCATGAGATCAACGATACCGTGCAAAAAGCCCTGGCCTTCGTCGGTCTGGAGCATAAGGCAAAGCAAAATGCCCGCACCCTCTCGAGCGGAGAGACCCAGCGCCTGGGCATCGCCCGCGCCCTTGCCATAGGACCGGAGATCCTGTTCCTCGACGAACCGACCGCATCGGTGGACGAGGAGAACACCTCGATCATCGAAGCCATCATCACAAGCCTGAAAAAGGACGGACGGACCATGGTCATCATGACGACCCACGACCGGGACCAGGCTGAACGCCTCGCTGACGGGCTACTCGTCATGAAGGAGGGAAGGATAGAGGAGGCCAAGGAAGGGACATAGGACATTACGGCAGGCTTAGGGTAAAGGCATGCTCTGCCCGCCCTGGTGGCACAAGGGATTCCTGACGCTATCGATTCGCCGTTGTACATCTCATCCGCAACCATCCGCGGAGTTTTACAGTTCGAACTGCTGGCCCAGCTCGGGCACATGGGTCAAGAACCCGTAGTGTTCCCGCACCAGGTCCGCGAAGGTGAGCGCTGCCGTTTCTTCACCGTGGGTCACGAAGACCGTCGGGCTGCTCCTGAACGCCGAAAGCCATGCCAACAGCTCCTTCTGGTCTCCATGGGCCGAGAACCCTCCGATTGTCCAGATCCGGGCCCGGACCGCGATCTCCTCGCCCCAGATCGAGACCGATTTTGCTCCGTCCACGATCCGCCTGCCCAGCGTTCCCTGCGCCTGGAACCCGACGAAGATGACGCTGCACTCCGGCCGCCAGAGGTTGTGCTTCAGGTGATGCCCGATCCGACCCCCTTCGCACATGCCGCTGCCCGCGACGATGATGGCCCGGGATCTGATCTTGTTGATGGCCATGGATTCCTCGATCGAGTGCGTGAACCGGACCGTGATCGCGTCGCCGATCGTGCCGCCCCTGATCAGCCGCACGGCCTCCTCATCGAAGAGCTCGGGGTGGCTGAGGTAGACCCGCGTCGCCTTTTCCGCGAGCGGGCTGTCGATCGTGACGGTCAGCTTCGGCAGCGTCCCCTCGCGCACCAGCCGGTTGAGAATGTACAGGATATCCTGCGTGCGGCCGATGGCAAAGGCCGGGATGAGCACGTTCCCGCCCTTCGCGAAGGTGGTTGTGATCGCCTCGGCGAGCTCTGTGGCAGTATCCTCGCTGTTCTTGTGCAGCCGGTCGCCGTAGGTCGATTCCATGACCACGTAGTCGGCCTCCGTGGCGAGCGTGGGGTCCTTGATGATGGGGGTTCCCTTCTTGCCGATGTCGCCCGAGAAGATGATCTTCTTCTCCTTGTCCGGTGCTGCGAGCCACAGCGCCAGGCTGCCGGAGCCGAGGATGTGGCCAGCGTCGAAAAAGCTGTACCGGAGCCCCATGCCCGTGTCGAAGGGCTGGCCGTACTTCACACGATCGATGAGCGGCAGCACCTTCTCCACATCTTCGGTCGTGTAGAGCGGCTCAACGGCCTCGCCGCCCTTCCGCAGCGACCGCCGGGACATCCGCTCGGCGTCGTTCTCCTGGATCTTCGCCGAGTCGAGCAGCATGGGGCCGATCAGGTCCGCGGTCGCCGTGGTCGTGATGATCCTGCCACGGAAACCCTCCTTCACCAGGCGGGGGATCAGGCCGGAATGGTCGAGGTGCGCGTGGGTCAGGAAGAGGAGGTCGATCCCTTTCGGGTCAAAGGTGAAGGGCTCGCGGTTCCGGTCGCGGGAATCGCCCGCACCCTGGACGAACCCGCAGTCAACGAGGATCTTCCCCTTCGGCAGGGCCAGCAGGTAGCAGGAGCCGGTCACCGCGCGCGCCGCGCCGAGAAAACGGATAGTACCGATGCTCATGACAATGATAGCCTCCTTGTTCTCACGTCTGCAGCGTATTATTGGTAGCGTGATCGGCAACGGCCGTCAGGCGCTCTTTGACGATCAACAGGATGGCAAGACGGGAGACCTGCGATGTTCCTGCTCATGGCGAATTATACCCCACTTATCGCCGAGTGAGTACAGGGTTTTGATAGCTGATCGCAACGTGGCGGGAATCCGATGCAATGATATACCCGAAGGATTGGGGACAACGGGATCTTCCGAGATCGAGAATCTGTGCTATACTATCAGGTGGATGCAGAATATCTTTCGAGTTTAACCGTTTGCCTTGGGTTGTGAGGGGAGAGGTACCGTAGTATACAGAATGCCTCCATGCATCATGCCGTGTGCAAGCCCTCACAAGCAGCAAAGAGGGAAGCCTAGAGCATCTGCTGAGGCAAATATTTTGGAACCAGCCTCGCAAATACTCAAAACTCAAGGCACGACTTTTTCCTTCCTTTTTTAGCCTCTCCTTGTACGTGACATTCGATCTTGGTCCGTTCAAAAAATACTGTTATTCCCCTGTACCCGAGAAAAAGATGGACAGCTGATGATACCCCTGAGATGGGTATCTGACTTCCCTTTCGCCCTTACACTTCATGCTTTTTTCAGCGCAACGATCAACGCCATGTATGCTATGGGAGTTGCCGACAGAAGCGGGACAGCAATAAAGGACCCGATAGGTCCCGTTCTTTCCAACGCATCGCAACAGGTAAAAGAACGAATGAAGAAAGGTACCGCAAAAGGGTTCATGATCATCCATAAACGGGGGATGAACGCATACACGTTTATTGCGGAAGAGTCCTGCGATCGATCTTTACACGACCGATCGATCCCCATTGTTTCTCAATCATCCATGCCCGGTCTCCTCCCGACGACTGCGCTCAAGCCTGGATGTCCCCGCCGTCGAGTATCATCGCAACGTTGAGCGGCACAAAGGGCTTGGCGATGAAGTCATTCGCCCCTGCCTTCAGGAACGGCCCTCCCATGTCCAGGCTGCTCATCCCGATGATCACGACCAGGGCCGGCTGTACGGCCCTGAGCCGCCGCACGAGCTCGATGCCGTGCATTCCCGGCATCTTGAAATCGGTGATGATGTAGTCATAGTACCCGTTCATCGCGGCCTGAAGCCCGTCATTGCCGTTCTCGCAGAGGGTCACATCCATATTATAGGAGCTCAGGGCGTACTGCAGCCCATCTCGTACCTCTTTGTCGTCATCTACGATCAGCACGCTGGTCTTGTCATGCATACTGATCTCCCAAGGCGATAGGTCTGCAACTTCTTGTATTTCATGCATAAATTCTCCTATTGCTAATAAAATCTGTCTATACAACAATTATTAGTTAAAATATACCAAAGAATGCTATCTTTTGCAAGAAAATAATCGGGGTATTTTTGGGATTGTGCCGGGTGGGAATCAAGATCCAATGACTGGGGAAGACTTGGATTGAGGCCTTGGAGTCAAATCGTTACGATCATCAAAATATCGATACTAGCGATTTGATCCCCCCTCGTTGTGGTCAGGGACGCGTTTCTACTCGCCGTAGTTATCTGCAAGATAATCGGCAAGGACCTCAAGTTCATCATCAGAGATGGCACAGGTGCCGCGCTGCATCCTGCTCAGTGTGAGCACCCAGCCCTTGCGGTCGCTCGTCAGGTCCTTGAACTTCGGTTTCTTGTGGCATTTCAGGCACTTCTCCTCGAACAGGGACTTGCCGTTCAGCTGCTTCGTTTTTTCCTCGCAAAAAGCGTTCGGCAGCATCACAGCAGATGCCAGCACTGCAACTACGATTAAACTGATCGCTCTTTTCATTTCGCGCCTCCTTTGATAGATCTGGATCAATTAAATGATCAGATGTTTATCCCGCTCCCGCCCATTTACCGCCATAATTTGCAGATAATATCTGTAGATACAAGTATTATTGGTTTAACTATAGCAGAGAATGGCCCATTTTGCAAGGTATGACCCAGATTAATTTGGGGCAGAGCTGGTTGGGAACCAAGGTCCCGGTACGGGAGGAGCCTTTACCCTGATGCCAACAGGAAAAACGATCTACAGTGGAAAGCGTAACGTTCCCTTCACTCTCGGCAAGCAGGAGGTACCCATGGATATGTTATTGACTGCGTTGTCCCTGACCCTGTGTTCTGCAATGGCGGTCCTGGGCCCGATCGCAGCAGCCGAGGCCCGCGAGATCTCTGTGTATCCCGGGGCGAAGCTCATCATGGAGCAGGAACCGGGTGAGGAGCCGATGTGCTGTGATTTTGTCGCCACGGCCGGTCTTGAGAAGGTCGTTGCCTTTTATGAGAGCGCGCTCAAGACCAAGGGCCTCGAGCCCAAGGCCTTCGCCGCCAGATATCCCAGCTGAAGCACCACAACGACGCTTTGCTCAAGCAGATGCCCGCGGGCATGAAGATCAGGATCTTTCCGCGCAGCGAGATGGCCGTCCAAGGGCAAATGTGCTTGGCGACCTTCGAGTTGACCGGCACCACCTCAGGTGTCCGGTTCACCCTGGGAAAGGCCCAGTTCCTCGAGAGGGACCGCCACTTCGCTGAGGAGTGGGACCTGGCATCTCCTGCGCAGGGGCGCCGCGCCAGGTAAGGTGGAGCCCGCGCTGTGAGCCCCGGCCAGCTCAAGGCCGCCCTGCCGTCGAGAGTCCCGGCGGGCTTCACGCAGGGCGAGGGAGAGCGGAAGGTCAAAGTGAAAGGCAGCTATCCGGGCAAGGAGCGCCCAGGCCGGAGTGGAAGCGAGTGCACAGGCAGCGAGGTCGTCTTTCCGGTGAATGGCCGGTTCCAGGTCGAGGTCCGTAGTTCCAATGTATGCGACCTGCCGCTCTTTTACAAACTGATCGGCAGCATGAACCTGGCCGGCCTGCCCCGGTAGAAGGGCGCGGGAAGGCGCCCGGTGGTCAGGCTTTCATGGTTGCTTGCCGCCTTTGAAGACGGCCTTCCGTTCATCGCCCTGGAAAGTGATGAATGTCCGTCGAGATCGGCTCGCGGGGTTCAGTACCTCTGATGACGCTTCCCGCTATTCCCGTTGGCGAACTCCTCAAGGAGATCGAATAACGGAGCGGGCGGCGGGCAGGGATGCGCGCATCGACAGAGCGCACCTAGTTTTTCACGAGCTCGACCCTGCGGTTCTTTGCCCTGCCTTCTTCGGTCTTGTTGTCGGCAATGGGCCTGTCTTGGCCATGGCCGAGGGCACTGAGCCGCTTCGCGTCAACACCATGGGCAACGATCGTTGCAACGACAGCCTTTGCCCGGTCGTCCGAGAGCGTCTTGTTCGCTTTTGGACTGCCCACGTTGTCCGTATGGCCTTCAACGCGTACCGTGAGGCCGGGATTTGACGTGAGCAGCTGGACGATCTGCTCAATGATCGGATTGGATTCAGGTTTGATCGTCGACCTGCCTGTGTCGAAGTTTATGTACAGCGCAACGCTGCCGTTGCGGTTCAACGATTCAAGCATGTCGCTCGCCGTGACATCCTGCTTCATGGACTCTTTGACAACGACCGTGAGGTAATAGTCGCCGCCGCCATTGAAGGGTACGACCTCCACCCAGAGCTCGTTGCCTCCCTTCGTGATCTTCGCCGTCATCATGCGGTAGCCGCAGTTCTCGGCGCAATCCGCGCCGGAGCACATGCCGTCGAACACCACGGTCCCGCCCATGCTCTTGACCGCGTTGACATAGTTGCGCGAGATCTGGAGCTCGCTGGACTCCTTGGCGTTCTCTTTCAGGGTATACGCCCGGTGGTGCTTCCTTCCCTCTACGGTTATGCAGCCTTTCCCATTAAAGAACCGGTAATCGGCAAACTCCTGATCTGCAGCGTCGGCTATTTTGTAATTCGGCATTCCGGAAAAATATTGTATGTCCTTGAATTCAGATCCCTCCTCTGCCTCCGTCCAGGACACGAATACGGCGAAAACGATAAGACAGACGACACCAATGGACCATACGTTTCTTGATGTGGGTCGCATAGCTCCTCCTTTCATCTTTCTCGTATTATAGCATGGCCATTTCGAGTACGTCGGGTGAGGAAGGCCAGGGTGAAGAGACCGTGATCGGCCGGATGAGAATAGAGATGCCACAGACAGCATCCCGCGGTTCTTGCTCGGGATCACCTTGGGGCTATTGATGCGCGCAGAGGAACAACGTGCCCTCATTGCGCTATAATTCAGGTTGAAAAGAAAGTTGCCGGACAATACAATAACGCAATATTGCTTTTGATCTGCGTGACGGGGGCGACGGGCGGGGCGGTTCGCTCCTTTTCGGCGGTTATGCGATGACGGCTGGGAAAACGGCCGAACTGTTCCACAAGATATGCAGGAGGCTATGAGGTCACAGCAATGATCACCTATAAGATAGTGGAAGAAGAGGGAGCAGTTATCATTGAATTATCAGGTCCGATCACGCGATCGGACCTTGAACAGCTGACAAGGGACGTAGACAACTATATCAGGCAAAAGGGAATGATCAGGGGCTTGATCATACATTCACGATCATTCCCACAATGGCATGATCTCGGCGCTTTTCTCAACGATATGAAGTTCGTCTTTGCTCATCAGCGCAAGATACAACGGGTCGCGTCAGTTACGGATTCAAAGCGTTTAATGATCGTCCACGTCATAGCACGCTATGCTCTCTCACCCGAAATCAGGCATTTCTCGTACGGGGACATTGAAGCAGCACTGCAATGGATACGGGAAAGGCGCTGACACGGACGGCAACCATCTCAACGTTTCAGGCCTGAGCCTGGCAGCGTCTCGGACGGCCGATCATGCCTCCGCAGCACTGTCCTCCCCGACGGGAGGCACGACAAGAACGATGTCAGCCAGGCCTTTGCATTCATCGTTAAACCCGCGCGTGTCCCTGCTGACCGAGGAGATGGTCAGGACCGCGGTGCCCGGATCATACAGCTTCAGATACCAGTAGATCCCGCCGCGGTTCTTCGAATGATAATCGCCGTTAACGTGGACGAACAGGTCCTTCGGTCCGCGGTTCTTCAGGATAAAGTGCGCCATGGTAGCGTCCTTGACCGCTTGCGCGGCAACAAAGTTCTGTGCGTCCATGTGCGCTCCATGGGCCCTGCCGATCTCCATGACCTGTCCGTATCCCGGCGCTCTCGGGTCAAGGGTGATGGGGAGCGGGGCAATGGACCGTTTCGCTTCATCGGACAGGCGTTCGAGCGCCGTCATTCCCTGCCGGGCGACACGACTGGCATAGCGCCTCGGGATATCGGTCGCGATGAAGCGCAGTTCGTGTTCCCTGGCGACATCAACGAGCGAGCGGTAATCGGTGCCGTAATTCTCCCAGACCTTGGCCTCATTGACCAGGAGCTCGTGCTCGATGAGGCCGGCCAGATATTCGTCCACGATCAGCTGGTTGTCAGCTTCCAGGATTTCCGCGCCGAGCACCAGATCGCCCTTCTTTATCGCAACGAGGTCCCGCGCCAGTTCCAGCTCTAACCGATGAATAACAGGATGTTCATGGATCTCGCCGAAGAGAACGACATCGGCCCGGACGCAGCGGTCCAGCATTTCCCGGTACCCCATCGCTCTCCCTCCCCCCTCGTAGAGACCCTATACCGGCTTGTCGCGGGGAAACCGTCCACGATCTGCCATGACCGCTCCTTTCTCCGACTTCAAACAAACAGGATCCTCATGACGGAAGCCGGACACGGATCAACCTTGGGCCAGGTCCATGCTCTTTACCTCTTGTCGTGTCCACACGAGGTGGGTGACAAGAGAACAGAGCTTCCCCTTGCGGTTCAGGACCCGGAGACCTCCGCTGCCGTCCCTGAGAAAAAGTATCGTTAGGCCTATCTGTTTTTTATGTCAAAGGGGCTCTTCTGCTGCTTATCCTTCTGCTGCTGCACGTCATGGACATGCTTTATTTCTTTCTGCTTCTGGCTCTTTTCCTTGTTCTTCTTTCCGCCCTTGTCCCCCATTGTGCGTCTCCTTTTTGAACCTGGATTGTGTGGATGCGGACATTATACCTTTTTC
>JAAXXJ010000279.1 GCA_013334545.1 Nitrospirota bacterium
TTTGGTACAAGGAGCAAGGGACATGGTGATCCGACCGGCTGACAGGGAAGAGATGGAAAGGGCGGGTCGTCATCTCACGGGGACCAGGACAACATCGAACGTCCCGTTCCGCCTCCCCGCTTCGGGATACTGCTGGGTCACCAGGGTATCGAATCCCCGGGCCGAGACCCGGAGATGAATGTGCGGCGGCCTGCCATAGTACGGCGGCGGGACATGGCTCTCGAACCGGTAGACGCCTTTCCCGTCCGCAATGACCGTTGCGCGATAGGCGTCGCCATATCCGCCATCCGGCCCGGCAAGCCAGAGCTCGACAGCCGCGCCTTCGATCGGAGCGCAGTCCCTCGCTGAGCGGACCGTGCCCTCGAGAACATACCCTTTGCCCACGCTTGCGCGGACCGGCGCGCCGGGCTTGTAGAACGGACCGAGAGCATCGGGTTCCGTGGGTTTGCAGGAACCCGCGGCCGCATCGAGCGGCAAGTGCAGCAGGAGCAGGAGCGCGGCCGACAGATAGGGCCGCAGGCGATGTCTCCTCATGACATCCTTCGCATCATCCGGCGTTGTCTCCATGTTCGACCCCTCCTGTGGCGGATCATTTTTGAATCCTCTGACTTTTATGTGGGCAGGTCGTTAAATTGTCCTTGAGTCTATTTCTTCCGTATGCAAGGCTGTGTTCCGCGTCACCTTTCTTGCGTGCCCAAGAAAGGTGACCCAAAGAAGGGCACCCTGCTGAAAACTCCTTTAGTACATGCTCGGTCTTCCTCGGTACATTTCGGAAACTCGCCCTTCGGGCTCAGACAGTCCGAAATGCTTAACCCTCGGACTCGGTCGCCTGGCTAAATTTTCGCATGGGAACCGCGCAAGAACCTCCGATTCTAATCTTTTCTAATCTTTACACAAGCCCCACTCATTTCTTTCCGAACTTCTCTTTCCAGATGGCATCGGCCTTCTTGATGTGGCCGGGGATGTCCCTGCTCCATTTTTCATAGGCTTCCCTGCTGCAGTTCAGGTACAGCTTTCCGTCAACGATCTTCCAGACCTCCGGGTCCGTTATAGCCAGCCGGGACTCCGTCATGGCCCAGGCGCAATACCCGTCATATTGCGGTGCGTATTTTCCCGGACTTGCCGCGAACAGGTCCCGGTTCTCTTTGGATGAGAAATGCCAGGTCATGTCATGCCATAGGAACGTAAATGACCCGCTGCCTTTCATCGCCTTGCCGGCCTTGAAATAGGCGACAGCGTCATATCCCTTGATGGCCAGTTCAGGCTTTTGTTCCGCCGCCGTCACCCCTGATCCGGCCGCAAGAACTAGGAAGAGAGAAAGATACGCTAGGATCCCTTTAGCTGCATTCAGTGCTCTCATCGGCCCACCTCCTTGACTGGTCTGACTGACAATATCATATCGCTTTTCACGGTCCCCGGAAGTCCCTCACCGCCACGCTGTTTCGGCGCGCCGGTCAGACGCTCCCCTTCGGCAGCTCGTAGGCCAGCATGACGATCCCGCTCGGCAATGCCTTGCTGCTGACGAGGCGCAGGCCTGCCACCCGCTGTCCGGAAGGGAGGAGCGGTATCCCGCCGCCGAGAAGGACCGGCATGACCGCCACTTCCACTGTGTCCACCAGACGGGCGTCAAGCAGGCTCCGGAACAGCATGCCACCCCCAAAAAGCCAGATATCCCTCCCGGGAGATGCCTTCATCGTGGCGACCGCCCTGACCACGTCCTGCCCGATGATCGTCACATCCGGATGGTCGGCAGACCGCAGCGTGGAAGAGACCACGACGATGTTCATGCCGGCCGACGGCCCCCCGGGCCCCTGAGAGCGCAGGATTTCGAAAGTCTTGCGGCCCATCAGGAGCGTGTCGAACTCCCGGAACAGCGCTTCAAAATCGATCGTCCGGTCCTCTACGATCCAATCGTACTCACCCTTGTGTCCGGCGATGAACCCATCCAGGCTCATGGCAACATTGTAGCGCAGTCGCCTCATCTCAGGTCCCGACGCCATGGATATGCTGCCGCCCCCTCTCCTGTTTCCGATTGTTGCCTTTCGTCCCCGGTCCTGCCCATCGCAGCCTTCACCCGGCACATCAGCCTGCGGGCCCAGATGAACTCCGTCCCGAGGACCGCCAGACCGAGCGGGATCACCACGACTGCAGGCCCGGGGAGAACGATCATCGCCAATCCTGCCATAAGGATCGTCGCGCCCACAACAAGAACGATCAGCCTCCGGGCATGCTTCACCGCACTGTTCAGGATATCATTCATGATTCTGCCACCGTCGTCAGCACCCGTACGAATGTCGGATGGCCCCCTGGCGGAAACACCCTCCCGCCGCGCGAGCTCATCAATGCGGTGAAAGCGCGAACAGGACGGAGAGGATCACCACAATGATCCCGGTAACGACTGCCATGATGTCAGCGATCAACTTACGCATGCGCCCCTCCCTTCGATGCCGCGCCCCTAGACGAGGCTGAACCGCTCCGCATGGACCTGCGTGAGCGGTACACCCAGACGATACAACGCCTTTTCGACCGCTTCGCGCATGAGATCGGGACCGCAGACGAAATACTCGAGCGATTGCCGCTCCGCCGGCAGCCGGCGGTCCAGGACCTCGCGCGTCACGAAGCCCGACTCGCCTTTCCATCCCGCGGGCGGCGCTTCGAGGGCGTGGATGACCGTAAGGGGCAGCCGCGTTTGCAGCGCGTCGATCTCCTCGCGGAAGGTCACCTCCTCCCACTGCTTGTTCGCATAGAACAGATGGGCCGGGGTGCGATCGCTCCGGTCCGCAAGGGTGCGAAGCATGCTCATCATCGGCGTGATCCCCACGCCGCCGGCAATGAACACGTAACCCGGCGCGAAATGCCGGTCGATGCTGAAAGCGCCATAGGGCCCGTCGAGAAAAACCCGCTGCCCCGGGACCATATCGCGGACCCGTCTCGTAAAATCGCCCAGTTCCTTGATGGTGAAGGCGGGCCTGTTGTTCTGCTGCGCGCTCGACGAGAACGAGAAGGGATGCTCCTCCACGGCAAAGGGAGAGTTCCAGGCCGTGAGCCAGGCGAATTGTCCCGGCTGGAAGGTGAATCCCTGATGCCCTTCGGGACGGATGGTGACGGTCCAGGCGTTTCCGCGCTCGGGATGCACGGATTCCACGACGTAGGGATGCCGGAGCTGGGACCAGGGGCGCAGGAGCCTTACGTGGACCAGCAGCCCTGTCCAGAAGACCGAATAGCCTGTCCAGAGGATGCGCTTCCAGGGCGTCTCAATGTAATGGCTCACCAGCTCGACATGTACCAGGGCAAGTACTACCGCTGCTATGGCAAGTGTCCCGTGCCAGCGGCGCCAGCCCTCGTAGCTGATGCCCATCTGCCGCCTGAAGAGCGAGGCTGTCAGAAGGACGAAAAGCCCGGTGAACGCAACGATGGCCGCACGCGCCCGCCAGGGTGCGTGCAGAATGTTCAGCAGAGCGAGGTTGCGGGGATCGATGCTGAAGAGGATGATAACATGTGCGGCGATGATGACGGCAGCCATGAGGGAGACCGTCCGGTGGAAATAGTAGAGCATGTCGACCCCGAACGGCGCGGCAGCGTGCCGGAATCGGGCGGTCAGGGCGAACTGGATGCCCACCATTGCCATGCCTGCGTATCCCAGTGCAGCGGACAGCTCCCGCCAGAAACCCCGCGATGCGGGGGGCGTGCCCGCCAGCAGAACAATAAGCGGAGCGACAACAAGGGCAAGGTATATCCCCGTCCAGAACAGGCCCTGCACCAGGGCGGCCCGTGGTCTCCCCGGACCATTGGCTGCAGTTCGAGCGATCACTTACTTCTCTCTCCGGTAAAAGTATTTTGCTACTGCAAGCGCCACGATGATGGCCGCGATGCCCACCAGCGACATGCTCGGCAGCTCCTTGACGTCCAGGGTGATGACCTTGCGCGCGATGGCGATCATGGCCACGGTCAGGACCACCTCGAAGTGCACCACGTTCTCCTTGAGGTAGGCCTTGATCGTCTCGAGCAGTTCCACGCCGATCAGCACCAGCAGGAAGAGCCCGAAGATGTCCAGCAGCTCGTTGATCTCCAGCAGCATGACCGGCGGGGTGATGACGTCCTTGACGATGATCCAGCCCAGCTCGATGGTCGCCAGCAGCACCACGACCGCCATCATCACGACCAGCGTGACCGTTACCGCCTTTTCGAACTTCTTCAGCAGATCAAGCATGTTCCCTCCTTCGGCGCAGCCATTTGTCGATCTCGACGACAAGGACGACGGTGAGCGAGAGCAGGCTCACCCGGACCCATTCCTCGACCGTGAGCGGCTCGGTCTTGAAGATCCACTGCAGGACCGGCACATAGATGAACGCGAGCTGCGCCAGGACCGACGCCACGATGGCGAAGAGCAGCAGCGGGTTGCTCAGCAGGCCGATCCGGA
>JAAXXJ010000280.1:0-2084 GCA_013334545.1 Nitrospirota bacterium
CAAGCAACATCAAGATCGATAGTTCACGATTACTTTATCAAGAGGGCGGTGAGGTTTACATGCAACGGATAAAAGAGACGCTTATGGTCGTGCTGCTGCTGCTGTTCCTGTCAACTCCGGGCTTTGGCCAGGAAATGAAGGTCACGGAGACGATACTGTCCAACGGTCTGAAGGTCCTGCTCAAGGAGGACCACAAGTCGCCGGTCGTGACCTTTCAGGTGTGGTACCGCGTCGGCGGCCGGAACGAGCGGCTCGGCAAGACGGGCATGTCCCACCTGCTCGAGCACATGATGTTTAAAGGCACGAGCAAGTACGGCCCCAAGCAGTTCTCCCGGACCGTGCAGCGGAACGGCGGGAACGACAACGCCTTTACGAGCAAGGACTACACTGCCTACTTCGAGAACTTCGCGGCCGACCGACTCGAGCTCGCCATGGAGCTGGAATCGGACCGCATGCGGAACCTCCTGATCGACCCCAAGGAGTTCCTGTCAGAACGCGACGTCGTGAAGGAAGAACGCCGCATGCGGTACGAGGACGACCCGACGCAGACCATGCTCGAACAGATGATGGCGACGGCGTTCGCGGCCCATCCGTACCAGTGGCCCGTCATCGGCTGGATGGCGGACCTCGAGAACCTGACCCGGCAGGACCTGTTCGACCATTATCAGACCTACTACGCGCCGAACAACGCCACGGTCGTCGTGGTTGGCGACTTCGACGCGAAGCAGGTGCTGCCGCTCGTGCAGAAGCATTTCGGCGGCATCTCCCGGGGGGCCGAGGTGCCGAAGGTCGGCGCCGTGGAACCGAAGCAGCTTGGGGAAAAACGGGTCGTGGTGCAGCGGGAGGCGGAATTGCCCGCCATCTACGCGGGTTACAAGGTGCCGACGATCAGGCATGCCGACGCGCATGCCCTGAACGTCCTGCAGGGGATCCTCTCGTCCGGCAAGAGCTCGCGCCTGTACAAAAGTCTGGTCTACGAGAAGCAGATCGCGCTGTACGCGGGCGGCGACTACGACGACGTGTCTGCGGACCCGCACCTCTTTTACGTCTATGCGGGGGTCATGCCAGGCAAGTCCACGGATGAGGTGGAGAAGGCGATCTATGCCGAGATCGAGCGGTTCAAGAACGAACCTGTTTCGGATGAGGAGCTCCAGAAAGCGAAGAATCAGGCTGAGGCGAGCTTTATCATGGCGCAGGACTCGGTCTTCTACCAGGCCATGCAATTGGGCCAGTTCGAGACCGTCGCCGAATGGCGCCTGCTCGGCACCTATCTCGACGGCGTCCGCGCGGTCACGAAGGACGATGTCCGGCGGGTGGCGAAGCAATACTTCGCCGAGGAGAACAGGACGGTCGGCATCCTGGTGCCGGAGAAGAAGCCATGACACAGGGACCGATTGAACCGACACGGAGACATGGGGACTTCGAGACGCGGAGAGAACGGCAGATGAAAAAGACCAAGACGACCATCCAGGCATTGATACTATCCGTGGCGGCGATGATGCTGTTCATAGCGACGCCATCGGCGAAGGCCGCCGGTCCGCTGGGCAAGCGCATCGTGCTCAAGAACGGCATGGTGCTGCTGCTTGCCGAGAAACATGAGATCCCCATGGTGACGGTGAGCATGGCCATCAAGGCGGGCGGAGTCGCCGAACCGGCTGACAAGCCCGGGCTCGCCTCCCTGACGGCCGCGCTCATGACCCAGGGCACAACGTCGCGCTCGGCGAACCAGATCAGCAGGGAGATCGACTTCATCGGCGGGTCGCTCTCGGTCTCGGGCGGGGACGACTACGCATCAGCCGGCCTGCGCGTGCTCAAGAAGGACCTCGTGACCGGCCTCGACCTGCTTTCCGACGTGCTCATGCGCCCGGCCCTGTCCCTTCGGATTGGACGGAGAAGCCACTTCATTCCTGCGCCTGTAGCCGACAGGGTAGGCGGCGTATGCGGTCACCGCCGCGAGTCGGGCCACTGCCAGCTGATTGACAGGAGGTGAGGGATCCCATGGTGTTCTCTCGCCAACCTAAGGGCCAACCACGCGGATCGTCTCCGGCAGAGTGACCTGCTCGCCAAGCCGGGCTGGTTGACTT
>JAAXXJ010000280.1:2094-4395 GCA_013334545.1 Nitrospirota bacterium
GTCAAGGAGACGCTCGCGTCGATCCGGCGCCAGAAGGAGGAGCCTGACGTCATCGCCGGAGAGGCCTTCACGAAGGCGGTCTTCGGAAGCCATCCCTACGGGAAGACGAACGAGGATGTGGAAGCCTATCTCCCGAAGCTTACCCGGCAGGACGTTGTGGACTTCCACGCGCGTCGCTACGGTCCGAACGATGCCATCATCGCGGTCGTCGGAGATGTGACCGAAAAAGAGATCGTGCCGCTCCTGATGGAGAAGTTCAAGGGCTGGAAGCAGGCTGAGAAGGGCGCGCAGAGGCGCGATGCGCCGCCGGCCATCAGTGCTCTCACGATCAAGAAGCTCGACAAGGACATAACCCAGGCGAACATCGCTATGGGCCACGTGGGCATCAGCAGGGAGAATCCCGACTTCTACGCAGTGGTGATCATGAACTACATCCTTGGCGGGGGCGGATTCTCGTCCCGGCTCATGGACAACATCCGGGACAACCGGGGGCTGGCCTATGACGTGCACAGCACGTTCTCGGCGCTGAAGGAGCCCGGCCCGTTCCGGGTATGGGTGCAGACCAAGAGCGAATCGGCGAATGAGGCGATCGGGGAGATCTTCAGGGAAGTGAAGCGCATCCGGACGGAACCGGTATCGGATAAGGAGCTTGCCGACGCAAAGGCGTATCTCACCGGGAGCTTCCCGCTCCGCCTGGACACGTCCGCAAAGATCGCGGGTATGATGACCTCGATGGAGATCTATAACCTGGGGCTTGACTATCCCCAGCGATTTCCCAAGCTCATCAATGCAGTGACGCGCGAGGACATCCTTCGCGTGGCGAAGAAGTATCTCGATCCCGACAGGATGGTCGTGGTCGTACTGGGCAATCAGGAGAAGATACAGCTGAGATACTGACAGAGGACAGAACACAGACGATAGACTGAAGCAAAGGCATTTGGTCTGTTGTCTGCATGTCTGCTGTCTGTGCGTCTGCTGTTTTGATCTATGCCTTCCATCAAGGTCCTCCCCGACAATCTCATCAACAAGATCGCCGCAGGTGAGGTGGTGGAGCGCCCGGCATCCGTGGTCAAGGAGCTCGTCGAGAACGCCATCGATGCAGGCGCCACGGAGATATTCGTCGAAATAGAACAGTCAGGAAAGCGCCTGATCGTTGTTTCGGACAATGGCAGCGGCATGTCACGGGAGGATGCCCGGACCTCGTTCGAACGGCACGCTACGAGCAAGATAACATCGGAGACCGACCTTGAAAGCATCAGGACCATGGGATTCCGCGGCGAGGCGCTGTCCAGCATCGCGTCCGTGGCGCAGGTGACCATGAAGACTGCGCAGAAAGGCGCGAATACGGGGACCCTGGTCCAGATCGAGGGCGGGGCGGTCAAGGCGATTGCCGACGCCGCGGCCCCGCAGGGGACCACGATCGAGGTGAACCACCTGTTCTACAACACCCCCGCGCGGCTGAAGTTCCTGAAGAGCGCGGCCACCGAGCTGTCGCATGTCATTGCTGCCGTGTCCCACCAGGCACTTGCCCGTCCCGAGATCCGGTTCCGGTTGACGCACAACAAGACCATGCTGCTCGATCTGCCGACTGCAAGCAGCATTCGGGAGCGGGCGTTCTCGATATACGGGAATGAGCTTGCGGACAGCCTCATGGACTTCGCCGGCGGATGGGATAGCGTCCGGGTCTACGGCCTGATCGCCAGACCGAACTATACCCGCGGGGACCGGACCTATCAGGAGTTCTATATTAACAACAGATATGTGAAGAACGCATCGCTGACCCATGCCCTGTACGAGGCATACAAGGACCTGATCATGCGCGACCGGCATCCGGCCGCGTTCGTGTTCATCGATATCGATCCTCTTCTTGTCGACGTGAACGTCCATCCCGCCAAGGCGGAGGTCCGGTTCCGGAACCAGTCGCAGGTCCACGACCTCGTGAGGGACGTCCTGCGGGAAGCGCTGGGAAGCCACGGCCGACCGGCAGCGCTGCCCGGGGGGCCGGCCTACGCGGACCGCGTCAAGGAGGTCGTTGCGGAGTTCATGGCATCAGCCCAGGCTGGCGGGGGAGCCGATGCGCGGACCTCGCCCTTCCGATTCGATGGGCCGCCGATGGCTGCCTCCCTGACCGCCCGGTCCGAGGCCGACCGGCCGGTCCCGGCTGTTCTCTATCCGCTGGCGCAGATACATGACTCCTTCATCGTCGCCCAGTCGAACGACGGCATGGCGCTCATCGATCAGCACGCTGCACACGAGCGGGTGCTGTTCGAGAAGCTCCAGGACCAGTCTGCTACCGGGCAG
>JAAXXJ010000281.1 GCA_013334545.1 Nitrospirota bacterium
GGACTTCCTCGAGCAGGATCACGTGGTAGCCAAACTCGCTCTGCACGGGCGTCTCGGTGAACTTGCCGACCTGGAGCGCGGCCACCGCATCGGCGAAGGGCTTCACCATCGTCTGCAGCGAGAACCAGCCGAGATCGCCACCCTGCTTGGCGCTGGAGTCCTTCGAGTCCTTTTCCGCGAGCTTGGCAAAGTCGGCGCCCGCGTTCAGCTGCTTGATGATTTCGTCCACGCACGGATCGCACGATCTCTCCTCGACAACACCCCAGCTGGTGCCGCCCCCCGAGCCTCCCCACCCGGTCGACCCCAGGCCTTTGCCGGCAGCGCCCTCCAGGATATGCAGAAGTCCGATCCCCAGGCAGCGCAGGCATTCAACAGCGCTGTGCAGCGGGGAGATTACCAGGGCGCGAAAAAGATCTACGAAGATTTTAAAAACAGGCAGACCGGAACCGGGGGCAAGGCAATGGATGCCGCTCCAAGAACGGAGCTCAACCTTGCGATCCAGAGCGGAGATGTACAGGCCGCGCAAAAAATTCTCCGGGATTTTGAAATGAAGCAAAAAAAATCGGAGGAAGCCATTGTCCAAGAACGCTCGCTCTTTGAACGCGCGCTTTCCGGCGATTTCCCCGCGGACATCATGGCAACGGGACTCCAGCAGTTCGGCTACGATGTTTTCATGAAAACATCGTCGAGTATCGCGCCGTCAACGATGCTTCCGGTTGGCCCGGAATACATCGTCGGCCCGGGAGACCAGTTCACTGTGACGCTTTGGGGAACCACGGAAGGGATCTATACCCTCATGGTGTCCAAGGAAGGGGAGGTGACGCTTCCCAAGGTGGGCGTTGTTCCCGTCGCGGGACTCAAGTTCGGCGATCTTGAGAAGACCTTAAAGCGCCATCTCTCCAAGTACTACAGCAACTTCAACCTAAGCGTGGCTATGGGCAACCTCAAGACCATCTCAGTATATGTTGTCGGCGAGGTGGCGAACCCGGGCAACTACACGCTGTCTTCCCTCACGACGGTCTATGGAGCGCTCTTTGCCGCAGGCGGGTCCACGAAAAAGGGGACCCTTCGCGCGATCCAAGTGCTGCGCTCCGGAAAGATCGTCAAGATCATCGATCTCTACGACTTACTCATGAAAGGGGACCAGAGTCAGGGTATCAAGCTTCAGAACGAGGACACGGTGTTCGTTCCGCTCATCGGCCCCATTGCCGGCATTGCCGGCATGGTATACCGACCTGCCATTTATGAACTGAAAGGGAACGAATCAATCGGCGACGTGATCCAGACGGCCGGCGGGATCATGCCGATCGCCTTCGGGAACCGTGTACAGCTCAACCGCTTCACGAACAATACGAAGCAGGTCGTGCTGGACATCAAACTTTCCTCCCTCGAGCCGTCTGCGGACAAGCTGGTGCCCGAGCTGCGCGAGCCGATCAGGAACATGGACAGCATCACGGTCTTCCCGATCTACGACAAGGTATGGGAATCAGTGACCCTCACAGGGGAGGTGGACCAGCCCGGAACCTACCAGTGGACGTCCGGCCTCCGGGTCCGCGATGTCATCTCCCTTGGCAGGCTTCGGCCTACCGCTGACCTGAAGCGGGCCGAGATCGTTCGGTTGTCCGAAGACTTCAAGGACCGGAAGATCCTGCAGGTGAACCTCCAGGCCCTGGAAGCAGGGGACCAGTCGCAGAACATCCTCCTCCAGCCGCAGGATTCCGTACATGTGTACAGCGCCTTCCGCAAGTCGGAAAAGGTGAAGATCGGCGGCGAGGTGCTGAGCCCGGGTGAGTACGAGATCACGTCCGGCGAGCGGCTGAGCGATCTGATCCGGCGCATTGGGGGGTTCACCGCCGAGGCCTATCCCTACGGCACGAACTTCAAGAGAAGGGACGTGAAGTCCGCCGAGAGCAGGAACCTCCAGCTCTTCATCACCCGGATGCAGCAGCAGATCGGACAGCAAGCTGCGACAGGCGCCGCCACGTCCATCAGCGCCGAGGAGGCGTCCTTTACCAAGGCTCAATTCAGCATGAACCAGAGCCTGCTGGGGAGCATGAAGGCCCTGCAGGAACAGTTCGAAGGGCGCGTATCGATCGACATCACCGCAGACATCGGTTCCTGGGCAGGGACCAAGAACGACCTCCTGCTGCAGGATGGGGACGACATCCTGGTCCCCAAGCGGCCGCAGGAGGTCATGGTCCTCGGAGAGGTGCACTCGCCGAGCGCCCATATTTATCTGCCCGGATTGACCGTGAGCGACTATGTCAATCAGTCAGGAGGCAAGACCGATTATGCCAATGAGGACCAGCTCTACGTGCTCCAGGCGAACGGCATGGCGGTCAGCAGCCAGTCGCCGGGCGTCGGGAACATCTTGAAAAAGAACCTGGAGCCGGGAGACACCGTGTTCATGCCCCAGCAGGTGGAGCGCTATGCCGCTATGCGCAATACAAGAGATATCGTTGACATCATGTTCAAGACCGCGGTGATCATCGCGACGATCACGATCCTCTTTTAGATAGAGCAGAATGCAGCGCGCAAAGGCAGAGCTCCATACGGCAGCAGAGAGTGGGATCAGATGAACGTATTCACACGTTGACCGCTCGAGTGAAGACTACATTGCAAGCCAGTATCGTAAAAGAAAAAAACGCAAAAAGAAAAACTCAAAACTAACCAAGGTGTCCATGGTAGACCAAAACGAAGATATCATCCTGATCGAATACTGTAATGTGCTCTGGCGCAGGAAAAAGATGGTGATATCTGTCTGTTCAGCATCGGTCCTGCTGGCAATGGTCATCAGCCTCCTGATGCCCAAATACTTCCGATCCGAGACGGTGCTCATGCCGGTAGGGCCTGACGCAGGAGGGCTTGCCGCGGCGCTTTCGAACATGCCGCTGGCCGGAGCATTGACCGGTGCAGCAGGGATCCAGACGCCTGCTGACAAGATCATGGTCGTGCTTAAAAGCCGGACCATTGCGGAGCAGGTGATCCGGAAGTTTGACCTGCTCAAGCGGTTCAATGAGGATGAATGGGACGCCGGCAGGAACGCATGGAAGAATCCGGAGAAGCCGCCATTGATGCAGGACGCGGTCAAGAAGGTCCTTGCGGATGTCGCTAATTTCAAGAAGAGCAAGGATGGATCAGTCACCATCACCATAGAATGGAAGGACCCGGTCCTGACGGCTGAGATCGCCAATTTCTACGTCTATGCCTTGACCGAGTTCCTGAAGGACAAGTCCATCAATACGACCATCCAGGTCGTGGACCGGGCCATCCCCGCGGAGAGGAAATTCCGGCCCAAGATCAGCCTAAACATGGCGCTTGCCGGATTCACCGGTCTGTTCGTTTCCCTGTTCCTCGCGTTTTTTCTTGAATACCTGAATAAGCAGAAGATGCAAAAGAACGCATAGTGACTGGTGCAAGAAGTTAAGATCTCTGCTCATTGCCCTTTGCTCTATGCTCTCATTGTTGATACGATGACCCGTGGCTAACAATAAAGGCTGTTCCCCACGGCCAGGACCGTTCCCTGCATAATCTCCACAAAGGACGTCAGGATGGCAATCCCGTGATGCGATATGTGGCGTTGATCCTACTTTTCTTCACGTTCCTGGCCCCTGCCGGTCTCTGTGCTGAAGAGCCGGAGCTGATCAACCGCCCGGTGAATATTTCCGGCATGACGGGGCTGATCATCACGACATCGCCTTACACTCTTCCACCGCGCACAGTCGAGATCGGGGCCGCTGTGCTCTCGGAGAACAGCCTTATTCCCCAATATACTTCGACATCCTATCCGCTGACCATCAGCCTTGGCCTTGGTTCGAACAAGGAACTCGCGCTGAAAACGCAGTATGTCTACCGGAATGAGGATCCCGATATCATGTCCCGGGGAATTGACGACACGGAGCTTTCGTTCAAGTGGAACGTGCTTCCCCAGCCGGAAAACCGTAATCGCCCCGGCCTCGCCGTGATCGTAACGGGGATATTCCCGACAGGCGACCGGGAAGCCGGGACCAACAGCGTCAACCACTGGGGCTGCCGGGCTGGTCTTTCCCTGGGAAGCGAGATCCTCTGGGAGGACCACGTCATCGCACTGTATGCCGACGGCCAGGTGGCACTCCAGGATGTTTCCGACGAGACTTCAAGGGACAGCTTTACGCTGTTGAACGCCGGGTTCCTGGTTCCCATCAGCAAGTACCGCAATCTCCAGATGCTTGTTGAATTCAACAGAAGGTCAGGGAAGGATCTCGTGAACATTGATGACGGGGATTACAACTCGTTTACTTATGGATTGCGCCTGGTGAACGAACGGTTCAATCTTACGCTCGGCACACAGTTTATCCATAAAACAGCTGAAGGTTATAACAACTCAAGCAGGGTTTTGGGAATGCTGAGCGTTAA
>JAAXXJ010000282.1 GCA_013334545.1 Nitrospirota bacterium
TCCCGTCATGCGACCGAGTCCGAGGGTTAATCTCTCGCCGCTCCGTGATATCCGATGATTTCATGAATATGTAACCGCAATGTCATTTTGCTGTAATAAATCGAAGGTACGTTGTACGCCAGATCACCGCACGACAAAGAGGTATGGCGGGCCCTTACGGCTGGCGGAATTGCAGAAAAGGGGGCCGGCCCATGCAATAAGCGCCCGGTCTCCATCCTGCCGCTTTCGTTCTTCGTGCTTCGTGAAACATAATGCAAAAATATGAATACTTGCAAGAGTGAAATAGCGCAGTAGGGAAAGAATGAAAGAGACGATGGACAAGAAGTCTGCCGAGTACTATTCTTAAATATACATCATGCTCGGAAAGGAGAAAGTACTATGGCTATCTTGGAAAATGGGTTGAAAGGCAATCTTGTTACAGCTCTCGCGATCGGTATAGGCGCGGCAGTCCTGGCGCCGGTGGTGATCCCGCTCTTCGCAAGCGTTGCAAAGCCGCTGGCGAAGGCCGCGATCAAGGGAGGGATGCAGCTCTATGAGAGCGGCAAGGAGACCTTCGCCGAGGTCGCTGAGATCACCGAAGATCTGGTCGCGGAAGCAAAGGCGGAATTGGCAGAGTCGGCAACCGCAGCGGCAGCAGCGGCAGGTGCTGTAGCCGAGACTCCTCAAGGTGAGACGGCTGCGTCATGATCCCTGCTGCTGTCATTGCCCATGCTTCAACCGGGAGATTGCGGATCAGGGTCCCCTCACGGAAAGGGGATATTGCGGCGCTGAAGTCCCTGGGGGACCAGCTTGCCGCGTGTCCCGGCATTCTCTCGATCGAGGTGAACCCGGGAACGGGGAGCATCCTCTTGCTGCACCAGACGACAGTGCAGGAGATCGCGGAGCATGGGCGGTCGAAGAACCTGTTCTCGTTGGCTGCACCAAAGGATGCAAAGGTTCCGTCTGCAGAGCTTCGCCGGAACCTCGGCGAGACGTTCAAGAGCATTGACCGGCAGATACAAAGCCTCACCAGCGGAGATATGGACCTCAACGGGTTTGCCATGGCAGCCTTGGTGGTGGCCGGGAGTGTGCAGCTCCTGTCGGGGAATGCGGGGGCGATACCGTGGTTCGCGGCATACTGGTACGCCTACCATCTATACTCAAGAACGAGGGAAGGGGAAAAGAAAGAAGGAACAGTAACCAGTACTGAAAGAAGTGTGAATCCTCCCGAACTAAGGAAGGGGAAAAGAAAGAAGGAACAGTAACCAATACTGAAAGAAGTGTGAATCCTCCCGCCTGAGTACATTTTTGTCGGCTACAAAAACTTCGAAAACAGAGATTCTGTATTCGTGAAAGATGAATTCCCGAGGTATCATCCTTTTCAACAGAGAGGATCAGGATAAAGCATGCGATAAGGCTTCATGAGCCTTTGGAGGAGCGGTTTTATGAACGACCGAAAACATAAGGCACCGGTGAAGAAGACCGTGAAGCGCAGTCCGCGCGCCAAATTGCCCGGATCGGACCTGGAGATCACGACAGACATAGCTACTACTACGAAAGGAGGAACAGACATGGCAGACACGGAAAACATAGGCTCCTCGGTATCAGCGGAGGACATCGGGAAAGCAGGGTCACAAGTGAAGGAAGGGGTCATCAGCAGCCTCAAGGGGATCAATGAGATCGAAGCGGAGATCGTCAGCCTCGTCAGGAACACGGTCTCCAACTCGTTGCGTGCGACCGGCGCCGTCGCAGGCGAGGCGGTCGGCATTACGAAGGATGTGGTCAAAGGTGCCATTCAGGCCACGGAAGAGGTCGGCACCGGGCTCATCCTGAGCACGAAGAGCGTTGCGAAGGGCGTGGTCATGGGCGTGAGCGACGTCGGCGGCGATGTGATCTCCGTGGCAGGCCAGACCGTCAGGGGCGCTGTCAAGGGCGCGGCCGAGGTCGGCGCGGATGTTGCCATGGTCGCCCGCCGGGCAGTGGACGGAGTGATCGAAGCAACCAAGGAAGTCGGGGGGAACGCCGAAGAAGTGGCAAAAGTTGCTGTCACCGGCGCCATCGATGCGGCATCAGCGATCGGCAACACTGCGGTCAAGGCGGTAAAGGATATGCTGGTCGGCGTTGTTGAAGGGGTCAAAGAGGTAGCGAGCACTGCGTTGCCGAAGTCGAAACAGGCCTGAGCGTAACCGGTCCTCTGTTCGTTTTTCATTCATAAAGCTGGGGGGTACTGTGTGGTACAGGCCGTTCATACATCGGTTACCGGAAGGGTCCGTTATAAGGTAGCGGGACTCTATCGCTCGGAGCAGTTAAAACAGCAGATCGAGCAGAATCTCTCGCAGCATACGTGGGTCCTGAGCGTTTCGGTGAACACGCTTACGGGAAGCGTTCTCGTGCTGTTCGATGCGGAGAACGGCGATCATGCATCGGAAGTAGCCTCCCTCCTGCTGGATGTGGTCGAGCGTACCAACAGAGAACCAGTCCGGGGCACGGAAGACAGTTTACCTGGTGCGCCGCAGGGAAAAGGACAAGTTGCGGTGCGCCCCGTGCGCACCATGGTCCCTCCTCCCCACACTCCGGCCGGCAAGGATGTGCCGAGCCTGCGAACCATTCGCAAAGAGGTTGCGAATGCCGAGGACCAGCGGGAAGAACCTTGGCACTGCATGGGGAAGAACGATGTGCTGCAGCGATGGGGCACATCGGCAAAGGAAGGCTTGTCCGAAGATGCAGCCCGCCTTCTGTACATCCAGTACGGTCCCAACATCCTGCCTGAATCCGTTCCCCGCTCCGGCTGGAGCATGTTCTTCGATCAGTTCAAGTCCCTTCCTGTAGCGCTCCTCGGTGTAGCCGCGGTCATTTCCGTTGCCACCGGCGGTTTTGCTGATGCCGTCGTTATCGGCGCGGTCGTCGTCACCAACGCCTCCATAGGGTACTACACTGAGAACCAGACGGAAAAGATCATTCACGGATTGAAGAGCCTCGTGCAGCCGACCTCGACCGTGATCCGCGGCGGCGTCATCACGGTCATCGATGCCAAAGAGGTCGTGCCGGGCGACCTGCTCGTGCTGCGGCCGGGAAGCTATGTCGCGGCGGACGCCCGTCTCATCGAAGCAAAATATCTGAGCATCGATGAGTCGGCGCTCACCGGCGAGAGCATGCCGGTCATGAAGATCACTGATGCGCTCCAGGAGCCGGACATCCCCCTTGCCGACCGCACCAACATGGTCTACATGGGCACCCTGGTCACGGGGGGACAGGGTCTCGCTGTTGCGGTCGCAACCGGGCGCTTTACCGAGGTCGGGAAGATCCAGACAATGGTCGGAGACGCGCGGCCGCCCGACACACCTTTGGAGCGGCAGATGGACCATCTGGGGGTCCAACTGGTCTATGTCACCTGCGCCGTATGCGGCATCGTCTTCATCGTAGGCCTCCTGCGCGGATACGGTTTTCTCCAGATGCTGAAGACCTCCATTGCCCTTGCCGTGGCCGCAGTGCCCGAGGGGCTTCCGACCGTCGCGACGACGACCCTCGCACTCGGCATCAAGCGCATGCGGGGTATGAGCGTGCTCATTCGCCACCTTGACGCTGTCGAAACGCTCGGCTCGGTCGAGACCATCTGTCTCGACAAGACCGGCACCATTACCATGAACAGGATGTCGGTGGTCCAGATGCATGCAGGTATGCGCCGTCTCGATGTTGTTGACGGCACGATCAGGCTGGACGGCAGGACCATCAATCCCTATACGAACGAGGACGTCCTCCGTCTGCTCCATCTGTCGGTGCTCTGCAATGAATCGATGGTATCGGGACAGGAAGGAGACTATGTCGTCGAGGGTTCTTCGACGGAGAACGCCCTGGTGAACCTTGCGCTCAGTTCCGGCGTCGATGTCAACTCGCTTCGGGCCCAGCATACCATCGTCAAGCTGAACCACCGCTCAGAAGAACGGCACTACATGAGCACGGTACACCGCTCGAATGACCGGCAGCGGCTCTTGGCCCTCAAGGGCAGCCCGTCCGATGTGCTGTCCCTATGCAAATGGTCTGTCAAGGACGGCCGGCACCTGGAGCAGGATGACAATGCCCGCGCGGTCTTCGAAGAGGACAATGAACGGATGGCCGGTGAGGCGCTCCGCGTGCTGGCCGTGGCGTACGCAGTGACCAATGGCGACATCCTGCACAGCGACGAGATTATCCGGCAGGGACTCGTCTGGGTGGGTCTCGTCGGCATGGCCGATGTGGTCAGGAGCGGCGTCAAGGACCTTATCGGCACGTTCCACCGTGCCGGGATCGATACCGTCATGATCACCGGGGACCAGAGCCCCACGGCCTATGCGATAGGCAAGGAGCTCAACCTGAGCAAGGGCGAGGACCTGGAGATCCTGG
>JAAXXJ010000028.1 GCA_013334545.1 Nitrospirota bacterium
CAACGTTGGCGACTGCGCTGGTATGGCCGCTGACCTTTATGAGACCTACACGGTGACCCTCGTGGCTGCAATGCTCCTCGCCAAGACCGTGTTCGGCGCAAGCAGCCCGTGGATCGAGTTCCCGCTTATGCTCGGCGGCGTTTCGATCATTGCTTCCATCATCGGCACCTATGCGGTGAAGCTCGGCAAGAACAACTACATCATGGGCGCCCTCTATAAGGGTCTTGCCGTTGCAGGCGTTATCGCGGCAGTTGCATTCTACTTCGTTTCCAAGAGCTTCATCGAAGGCCTCGGCGCCAATGCCGGCGTATTTAGGGCGAACACCGTGTTCTTCATCTCCCTCATCGGCCTTGCCCTGACCGGCCTGATTGTGTGGATCACCGAGTACTTCACGGCTAAAGAGTACGCCCCGGTGCAGCACATTGCACAGGCGAGCCTGACCGGCCACGGCACGAACGTGATCGCCGGACTCGCAGTGAGCATGAAGTCCACTGCACCGCCCGTGCTCGTGATCGTTGCATCGATCCTCGGCGCCTACTGGCTTGGCGGCGGATTCTCCGGCCAGGCAAACGCAGCAGCCGGCGGCATCTTTGCCATCGCGCTGGCAGCAGTGTCCATGCTTTCCATGACCGGCATCGTTGTGGCCATTGACTCGTACGGCCCGATCACGGACAATGCGGGCGGTGTGGCTGAAATGGCCGGTCTCCCGAAAGAGATCCGCGACATCACGGACCCCCTCGATGCAGTGGGCAACACGACCAAGGCAGTGACCAAGGGCTATGCCATCGGTTCTGCAGCGCTGGCAGCTTTGGTGCTGTTCTCGGAATATTCGCGCTCCTTCGGCACAACGATCCTGTTCGACCTTTCGAATCCCATGGTTCTTTGCGGCCTGTTCATCGGCGGCATGCTCCCCTACTACTTCGGCGCGCTCCTGATGGAGTCCGTGGCTAAGGCTGCAGGCGGCGTGGTGGTGGAAGTTCGCAGACAGTTTGCAGAAATCAAGGGCATCATGGAAGGCACCGGCAAGCCTGATTACGCAGCGTGTGTTGACATCGTGACCAAGGGTGCCATCAGCGAGATGATGATTCCGGCGCTCCTCCCGGTCGTCGTACCGGTTGCCGTAGGTCTCCTTTTGGGCAAAGAAGCCTTGGGCGGCGTGCTTATCGGCGCAATCGTGACCGGCCTTTTCCAGGCCATTGCCATGACCTCCGGCGGCGGCGCATGGGACAATGCCAAGAAGTCCTTCGAGGACGGCGTCACGGACAGCAAGGGTGTGGTGCATAAGAAGGGCAGCGACGGACACAAGGCCTCGGTGACCGGCGACACGGTCGGCGATCCTTACAAGGACACCGCGGGCCCGGCCATCAACCCCATGATCAAGGTCATCAACATCGTTGCGCTGCTGATTGTTCCGTTGATCAAGTAGGCAACGGCTATCGGCTGTATCCACGAGGGGCTGGCCTGAGGGTCAGCCCCTTTTTTATGACTCTAGCCGCTTGTGAAAACGTCTTACGTTGTAGATCAAGTCGTCATCCCCGTGAAAACGGGGATCCAGGAACGATCTGAAAACCCTGGATTCCCGCCTGCGCGGGAATGACAGAAATTGTGGTATGCATGCTGGAGGACTTCGTACAGGTTGCAATATCCGGCCAAAGTGGTGTACTATGTCCGCTCAATGCAGGAAGCAAAGGTCTTGATAGCAGCGGGGTGCTCCCCCGGCGTTGCCGCGCATTGCCTGGCGGTCTCCCGCACGGCGGTCGTCCTTGCGGAGCAAATGAAGCGGATCAGTGTTGACCGGGAGCTGGTTCGGCTGGGCGGGCTCTTCCATGACATCGGCCGGTCGCGGTCACATGATATCCACCATGCGATCGTAGGCGTACAGATCGGAAGAGAGATGGACTTTCCTGAGCCTCTGCTGACAATCATCGAGCGCCACATCGGCGCCGGTATTACAGCGAATGAGGCCGAGCGGCTCGGCCTACCAATAAAGGACTATCTGCCGATCACTCCTGAGGAAAAGATCGTCTCCTACGCAGACAACCTGACAAAGGGTGCGGACGCCATGCCCTTTGCCGTAGCTGTGCAGCGGTTTCGCGATATTCTCGGGCCGGAGCATGAGGGAATCGAGCTTCTCTATCGGCAGCACGAAGAGATCCAGGAGTGGATGAAGTGAGAGCAGGAGTCAGGAGAACAACTCCCTGACAGATGATCGGTACTGAGAGGAAGCGAAACGATGAGCAAGAAGAAAAAAGAAACGCATGAAATTGACGAGACCGGTATCCTCGTGTCCAAGGGCAAGAAGAGCGACAAGGTCGTTCCGGTCAAGCTGACCAAGGACAGCCGGTTCAAGTTCCGCTGCCACCCGAAGGTGCGGTGCTTCACGGCCTGCTGCAGCAACGTCAACATTGCGCTTCCTCCCTATGATCTGCTGCGTCTCCGGAAGCGGCTCGGCTTGGCTGCCCACGAGTTCATCAGCAAGTATGGCGACATCCAGATCCTTGACAAGACCCTGTTCCCGGTCGTGACGCTCAAGATGCGGGACGACGAGAAGAAGAGTTGCCCCTTCGTGACGCCCCAGGGCTGCACGGTCTATGAGGACCGGCCGAACATCTGCCGCTACTATCCCGTGGGCATGGCCACGCTCAGGAAGGTGGACGCCGAGGGGGGGAAGGACGAGTTCTACTTCATGACCAAGGAGGACCACTGCAAGGGATTCGAGGAGGACAAGCAGTGGACCATCGGCGAGTGGCGGGCTGACCAGGGCGCTGATCTTTATGACGAGATGAACCGGGGCTGGATGGAGATCCTGATCAAGAAGAAGTCCCACGGCCAGGGCAAACCGTTTCCGGACATCAAGAACGAGATGTTCTTCAAGATGAGCTTCGATACGGACTACTTCCGGGCTTTCGTATTCAACAGCACGTTCCTGGAGCTGTACGAAATTCCGGCCGAGCGGATCGAGAAGGTCCGGACCGACGACACTGAGCTCCTGAAACTCTCTTATGAATGGCTCCGGCAGGCGATCTTTGCCGAGGAAACACTCCCCTTCAAGGAAGGCGCACTCGAAAAGCGGAAGGAACGCGCGGATGCGACCATGCGGAAGGTGTACGGGAACAAAGAGAAGGGGCAGATCGGGGACAGCAATTAGGGCCAGTAGTCAGGAGAATAATATCCCTAAAAGCCCTGTTCCATCATTAGACACATTTCCTTATATATGGCATTCCCGATCGCGATGCCTTGGTCGATGATCTCCGGGCCGAACTGTGACCCTGTCCTGGTCCGGAAGGTATCCTTGATCTTCTCGATGCCTTTCATCTTTTCCTTGAACACTCTGTGCAGGCTCTCGGGCGGCATGTCGCAATCGTTCACGATGGTCCAGAGGGTCGTGGTGAAGTTCTCAGGCCCCCAGCGGAACTTGTCCGCGTCGTAGAGCGCGTCGCTCACCAGCTGTCCCTCCTCGTCATCCGCCTTTGTCGTCCCCTTGAACGCCTCGTGGTTCCTGATGGCGTCAACAATGTACTTCCGGTAGTCCTTCTCCAGCCCCAGGTCCTTCAGGATGCGGTCCGCCTCGATGCTGCCGAGTCGCGCGTGGTCCTTTTCCTTGCGCTTGATATCATGCAGAAGGCCTGCAAGCTCGGCGGCAAGGAACAGGCCGGCAGCGTTGTCCTCGCCGATGCTCCGGCCCGGGGCCTCGATCAGGACGAGCGCGCCCGCGTCGCGGGCAACAGCCTCGCAGTGGCAAAGCCCGTGGGCGCATTCGAGCTTGGACTCGTCAAGATAGGCGCGGCACTCGGAGAGCAGTTCGCTTGCAGCGAGGTGCTCGCCGGCAAAGCGGATCGTCTTTGCGTGGCGGCCATAGAAAGCAGGCACCGGAAGGGTCTTCGCGACGCGGTGGGCGATGTCCTGCAGCTGCTCATAGGCCGGATGGCTCATGGGGGCATAATAGACGGCGGGGGAGGCCGATGTCAAGACCCGAAACACGGATTGACATGCCTCGGTATCATTGGTAAGATGCAACACATTCGCCATTTAACCACGGTCCCGACTTTATCGTGACACACGGCTGAAGGCCGATTCTTAATCCCTGCATTTGAACTTATCATTCACCGTGTGCGGCGCAGCCGCCAGTGGTTATAATGGTTTTGAGTATCATCAAGAAAAGGAGCATGCCGTGTCCGACATCCATAGCGAACGAATCCTTATCCTCGATTTCGGGTCCCAGTACACCCAGCTCATTGCCCGACGTGTGCGCGAGGCCAAGGTCTACTGCGAGATCTTCCCCTATAACGCCGGGCTGGAGAAGGTCAAAGCCTTCCATCCCAAGGGGCTGATCCTCTCGGGCGGTCCGTCCAGCGTCTACGATACCGGCGCACCGCTCATCGACAGGGCGCACCTGGACCTCGGTGTCCCGGTGCTCGGCATCTGCTACGGCATGCAGCTTCTGACGCATGTGCTCGGCGGACAGGTGGCGAAATCCGCCAAGCGCGAGTACGGCAGGGCCGACCTGAACATCCATAAGAACGAAGGCCTCTTTGCCGGGATCGGCGAAGGGGGCACAGCAACGGTCTGGATGAGCCACGGCGACCGCATCGAGAAGATGCCCCAGGGGTTCCGTGCCATCGCGCACACCGGCAACTCGCCGACCGCTGCCATGGCCGATGAGCAGCGGAAGTTCTACGGCGTCCAGTTCCATCCCGAGGTGGTGCACACGCCGCAGGGCGTGCAGATCCTCAGGAACTTCGTGTACACCCTATGCGGCTGCAAACCCTCCTGGACCATGGCGTCCTTCGTCGATTACTCCGTGGGAGAGATCCGCAAGGCCGTGGGCAGCAAACAGGCAGTCTGCGGGCTTTCCGGCGGGGTCGACTCCTCGGTCGCCGCGGTGCTCGTGCACAAGGCCATCGGCAAGCAGCTTACCTGCATCTTCGTGAACAACGGCGTGCTCCGGAAGGACGAGGCGGAGAAGGTGCAGCACTCGTTCAAGGACATGGGGCTGAACCTCAAGTACGTCGACGCTTCCGCCAAATTCCTCGACCGGCTCAAGGGCGTCGAGGACCCGGAGAAGAAGCGGAAGATCATCGGCGGCACGTTCATCGAGGTCTTCGAGCAGGAGGCGCATAACGTGGGCGGCGCCGAGTTCCTGGTACAGGGCACGCTCTACCCGGACGTGATCGAGAGCGTCTCGTTCAAGGGCCCGTCGGCCGTCATCAAGTCGCACCACAACGTGGGCGGCCTGCCTGAGCAGATGAAGTTGAAACTGGTCGAGCCGCTCCGCGAGCTGTTCAAGGACGAGGTCCGGGCCATCGGCAGGGAGATGAAGATGCCCGATGACATCATCGACCGCCAGCCCTTTCCCGGCCCGGGGCTCGCCATCCGCATCCTGGGCGAGGTGACCGAGCTGCGGCTCAGGATATTGCGGGAGGCCGACGCCATCGTGATCGAGGAGATCAAGAAGGCGGGGCTGTACAGGGACATCTGGCAGTCCTTCGCCGTGCTGCTCCCCATCAAGACCGTGGGCGTCATGGGCGACGAGCGGACCTATGAGAACGTGGTGGCCATCCGCGCGGTCACGAGCCAGGACGGCATGACCGCAGACTGGGCGAAGATCCCCTACGAGCTGCTGGGCATCATGTCGAACCGGATCATCAACGAGGTCAAGGGCGTGAACCGCGTGGTCTTCGACATCTCGTCAAAGCCGCCGAGTACGATCGAGTGGGAGTAGACGAGACCGACAGCTCGACGCGGGGACAAGGGGGCAGGGAAACGAAGGAACTCCAAGGGTTTAATTTGAACCTAACAACAAGAGCGGCCTGCTCAGGAATGAGCAGGCCGCTTTATTTTTCAGTCAAGCACGCGCAAGGGGCGACATCAGCCTTATTTGCCGTAGTATTTCGCGCAGTAGTCGACGATCACCGCCTCTTCCTCGGGAGCGATCGGCGCGCCGCGCCTGATCATGACCTTGACCGTGTCCGCCCATTCCTCCCGCCTCTGGCGGGTCCCGGTTATGTGATCGAGATCATGACAGAGCGAGCACTTCTTGCGCACGAGCTCGACGCCGGGCCCGTCAATGAGCACAGCTGCGACCTGCTGCCCGGAAGCCAGAGAAAGAACCACCAGGCTCGCCGCACATGCGAGGACCGGCAGGCGGAGGGGCCTATGCATTCTCAACGGTGACCCCCACGCGATGGATGCCGTTCCAGAAGTAGCCCAGCGGATTCCACGGTGCGACGATCGGCTGGACGTTGCCTTTACTGTCCGCTGCCCGTGCGAGAATTGTCAAATATCCCTGGCGTTTCGGCTGAGCGCTAAAGGTGAAGACCCGCCAGGCATACTTGTCGCCGGGCTTGGCAAGCGCTGCCTGCTTCCAGGTTATGCCTTCGTCGAGCGAGATCTCGACCTTCGTGACCGCGTTCTCGCCGGCCCAGGCCTTGCCAGCAATGGAGATCCTGTCGCCGATCTTGAACCTGGCGCCCGGCGCCGGCAGCGTGATGACCGACTTAACCGGCCAGGATTCGGTCGATATGGTCTCCTTCGGCATCTTTTCTCCGGGGGCAACGGGATGCGCCGGCACCCGGTAACTGTCGTCCATGTACGTGCCCTTGAACGGCGCGTCGAGCACGTCGATCCCGACAAGCCACTTGATGGATGCGGACCCCACCCAGCCCGGAACGATCATCCGGAGCGGGAAGCCGTGCACCTTCGGCAGCGGCTCACCGTTGATGGCCCAGGCGACCAGCGTGTTCGGCTCCCTGGCCTTGCTCATCGGGATGCTGCGCACGACCGGTTTGGCGGTCGGCAGCTCGCCGAAATCCGCCCCGAAGAAGGCGACATGCACCGCGCTGGGCCTTACGCCGGCAGCCTTCAGGATATCGCGGAGACGAGCGCCGGTCCACTTCGGGCATCCATATCCTCCCGAGGGGTTCCAGGGGGTTCCCTTAGGCAGCGGCGAGAAGGCCGTGCGGCCGGAGCCCGCGCATTCCAGCATGCCTTGCACGGTTACGGCGGGGAAGGTCTTCTGCAGGTCGTCGAACGTGAGGCTCATCTGTTTGTCCACGAGACCTTTTATGGTCAGCGTATGGCCCGCTGCCTGCAGGTCCGGTGTTAGGAGGTTGTTGCGGATGAACAGGCGGTTGGCCGGGGTAACGGCATCGTTCAGGTTCTCCGCCGTGACGTTGGCCGTGAGCGGCCGCTCGGTCAGGACCTTCATGACCGGATCCTTCTCAGCGATCACGGCGGCATTGGAGACGACCGGCCCTGGAAGCTCAGGTGCTGGAGGGCTGGCCGTGGGTGTAGATACCGGCGCGCTTGCCGGCATCTGTGCGGTTTGCGCCGCCGCGTCGATGCTGATCGCGGCCGAGCCCACGGCGAGGATCGCCCCCAGCCGTCCTGCCGACTTCAGGAACATCCTGCGCGTTACGATATCCTTCTGTCCCTGTACCTGAGTATCCTTCCCTGGTCTATCCTGTGCCACGGTCCGGTCCCTCCTCTCAAGACAGATATGATTCCCTCATCAGCCGCACGCACCTTGCTGACACGAGCATCACTGGTTATAAGTATAATTGAACATGCCGGATTGTCAAGACCGCGGGCCTTTTCCCAGGTGCATGCGGTCTCCGCTTGCGGTATAATAGGATCCGTTGCCGCCGAAACAGCGGACGAGGCGCATGACCCCGGGGCCCCATGAACGTCATCCATTTCTCCCCGCATTTCCCTGACAACTACTACCCGTTCAGTGTCGGTCTGAAGCAGGCAGGCGCGAACGCGCTCGGGATCGGCGATGCCCCGAACGAGAGTCTGCGGCCAGAACTGCGGGGTGCGCTGATGGAGTACTATCGCGTGGGCAGCATGGAGGACTACGACCAGGTCCTGCGGGCGGTAGGCTACTTCACCCATCGTTACGGCAAGATGGACCGGATCGATTCGTTCAATGAGCACTGGCTTGACCTTGAGGCGCGGATCCGGACGGACTTCAACCTGTTCGGCCTGCGCACGGACGCCATCGATCTGGTAAAGCGGAAATCAAGGATGAAGGAGCGCTTCCGCCACGCGGGCATTGCGGTCGCGCGGGGGGCCGTGGTCCATGATATCGCTGCCGCACGGGCGCTTATCAGGGACACCGGCTATCCTGTCGTTGCGAAGCCGGACCGGGGCGTGGGCGCCTTGTACACCTATAAGATCAGGAACGATGCCGAGCTGACAGTGTTCTTCCGATCAAAGCCCGATGTTGAATTTATCATGGAGGAGTTCATTGACGGCGAGATCATGAGCTTCGATGGCTTGGCCGACCGCGACGGGAAGATCGTGTTCTCTACGGGTCATGCGTACATGAGCGGCATCATGGAGACGGTGACCGAGGACGAGCATATCTACTACTGCTCCTTCCGCGCGCTCCCTGCTGACCTCGAGGAAGCGGGCCGCGCCGCGGTGGCGGCCTTCGACGTGCGCGAGCGGTTCTTCCATATCGAGTTCTTCAGGACACGGAAGGACGGGAAGATCGTGGCGCTGGAAGTGAACATGCGGCCGCCGGGCGGGTACACCACCGACATGTTCAACTATGCCAATGACATCGATATCTACCAGGAATGGGCGAACGTGGTGGTCCGGAACGAGTTCCGGGCGACGTACGACCGGAAGTATCACTGCTGCTACATCGGACGAAAGAACGGGAAGCGCTATGTCCGGACGCATGAGCAGGTGGTGCTGGAGCTGGGGCCCCTGCTGGTGTTCCACACGCCGGTGAGCGGCGTGTTCCGCTCGGCAATCGGCGATTACGGCTACCTTGTCAGGTCAGCGAGCATGGACGATGTCCGGAAGGCAATCGATATCGTGCATGGGACAGAGAAGGGCTGATCATGGACCGCCAATACCACCGGTGGCACAGCCCGAACCTGGGACAGGACATGGAGCTGCTGGTATTCGGTCATGCAGGCCAGCCGTATATCGTGTTCCCCACGTCCAGCGGTCGCTTCTTCGATTTCGAGAACAACGGGATGGTCCATGCCGCGGAGCGGTTCCTGGAAGAGGGGAAGGTCCGGCTCTATTGCGCCGACAGCATCGATCCGCAGTCCTGGGACAGCCGGGAAAAGGGGCCGGTGGAAAAGGCCCGCAGGCACAACGATTATGCCCAATATATCGTGCAGGAGGTCGTGCCGTTCATCCACAGGCACAGCGGGAGCAAGGAGCGCATCATGTGCACCGGCGTCAGCATGGGCGCTTCCCACGCGGTCCTGTTCTTCCTGAAGCATCCGGACGTGTTCAAGGGGACCATTGCCCTGAGCGGCGTGTATAATTTCCGCTTCTTCCTGGGCAATTACCAGGGCAACAGCCCGGAAGTCTACTATAATTCACCGCTCGATTTCCTGCCGAACCTCGACGACCCCGCCATCCTTGAACAATACCGGAAGAGCGACATCATTGTCTGCGTGGGCCAGGGCGCCTGGGAGGAGCCGATGATCGCGGACACGCTTCGGCTGCGGGACATCCTGCAGGCAAAGGGCGTTCCCTGCTGGGTCGATCTCTGGGGCCATGATGTGAACCACGACTGGCCGTGGTGGCGGAAGCAGTTCCCGTACTTCCTGGAGAAGCTGTACAAGTAAGCGAACCGAACATGACGATGTCCATCCTTGATCTCATCGCTGTCGGCCTTGCCGCGGTGGCAGGCGGATTCGTGAACGCGATCGCAGGCGGCGGCACGCTCATCACCTTCCCCATGCTGATCGCGGTCGGCATACCGCCCGTGATCGCGAACGTGACGAACACGGTCGCGCTCTGCCCGGGATACGTGGGCGGCACGTACGCCCAGCGCCGCGATCTGCAGGGGCAGAAGAAACGCATGGGGATGCTCCTGCCCACGGGCATCCTCGGCGGCATCACCGGAGGCATCCTGCTCCTCTCGACGAGCGACGCCACGTTCCGGAATCTCATTCCGTACCTGATCCTGACCGCCGTCATCCTGCTGGCGTTCCAGGACCAGATGCGGAACGCGGTCATGGCGCGCATGAGCGGCAGCGACAGCACCCATCCCTATGAGGCCTGGGCCATCCCGCCGATATTCTTTGCCGCGATCTACGGGGGCTATTTCGGAGCAGGGCTGGGCGTGATGATGCTGGCTGTCCTGGGCCTCGTGCTGGACGACTCGCTCACCCGGCTGAACGCCTTGAAGCAGTCGCTTTCCTTCGCCATCAATATCGCGGCTGCCCTCTTCTTCCTCTTCTCCGGCAAGGTCTTCTGGACCGCTGCCGCAGTTATGGCCGTGGGCGCGCTCGCTGGCGGCGTGCTCGGCGGCAGGGTGGCGAGCAGGATCCAGCCGATCGTCCTGCGGTGGATCGTCATCGTCATCGGTGTGAGCGTCGCGATCGTCTATTTTGTCCGGTGAGGTTCGGCGCGGGCATAGGGATGGCGGCGAAGGTTGGGGGGATGCGTTTCCCCCTGCCTTAAAGATCAACCGGCGCCGTGATCGGCTTGAGGGCGGAACGGGCCCGCCTTGACAATATGGTCATACATCGGTTACCCTCTTCATAAGGAAGGAAGCCTGGCCATGAACCCCTTGACCAAGAAAGAATTCCAGCAGTATTTTCCCTTCTTCCGGACCTGCCCGGATGCCATGGTGGACGACATGCTTTCGTCCATGAGCCATCACCATTTTCGAAAGGGCCAGATGGTATTTCTCGAGAATGATGCCTGCACAGTCCTTGCCTTTCTCCTCTCGGGAGACATCAGGGTTTACATGCTCGGCGAAGAGGGCAGGGAGATCACGTTGTATGACGTTCTTCAGGGAGAGACCTGCATCCTGAATGTTGCCTGCATCCTGTCCAGCACGCCCTACCCTGCCCGCGCCATGGTGATAGAGGAAGGGGACGCCTACCTGATCAGCGCAGGGGATTTCCGCAGGTTCGTGGACCGATATGCCGAGATGCGGACCTTCGTTTATGCCGGGCTCGGCGGGCGGCTGATCTCCATGATGAGGCTGGTCGAGGAAGTGGCCTTCCGGCGGCTCGACGAGCGGCTGCGCCATTACCTCGCTGAAAAGAATGAGGACGGCGTGCTGAACACCACGCACCAGAAGATCGCCAACGAGCTGGGCACCTCCCGGGAGATCATCAGCCGACTTCTCGGCGAGCTTGAGCGGAAGGGGGTGGTCTCCCTCTCCCGGAACCGGATCGAAGTCCTCACGCTCTAGATTGCAAGCATTGCGCCTGTCATTCCCGTGGTGAATATTCACGTCCTGTCCGTGAAAAAGTCACAGACCTTTTCCTCCAATCCTTTTATCCTATAGGCAACTACCCTCCAGAACCAGAAAGACGCTGATCAACTAAGAGTTGCGAAAGTATCCTTATCGTCCAGAGGCTGTATCCTGGCGTCCGTCTGGGTCGATTCTGGAGTAACGAGAGGAGGTTACCATGAAGAGACGTAATGAAAATGAAAGAGAGGCATCGGTTATCGGTATCATTGCATTGGCGGCGCTTGTTCTCCTGTCCTCCTGCAGCGGCGGGGGGAGCAGCGGCGGAGGAGCAACAACGACCACTGCCAGCTCGCCGGTCATCACTACGGGGACGATGACGACGGGCAGCGTCATCGTGAACGGGGTCCGCTTCACGGCGGATTCCGGCGCAACCATCAGGGTCGATGACAATCCCGGCAGGCCGGAAACTGAACTGCGGGACGGGATGCAGGTCAAGGTAAAGGGGCAGATCAACGACGACCGGATCACCGGCCGGTTCGAAACGGTCGAGGCAGAGCCGGAGGTCCGCGGGAAGCTCACGTCCCTGGGCACCGGCAGCTTTGCCGTCAATGGCCAGATCGTGTACGTCGATGACTCGACCGTGTTCGAGGACCGGATCGCCGGAGTGTTCAGCGCCATTACGTTTACCGCCCTCGGGAACGCGAACGAGGTCGAGGTCCATGGCGGGAGGGACGACCAGGGCCGCGTCCGCGCCACGCGGGTGGAGCGGCGTGACGACAGCCCCCTGGACGAGGTGAAGGGCACGATCTCCACCGTGCCGAACGGCGCAACCTTCACGCTCACGAATGGAACGATATCGATCACCGTGAGCTACGGCACGGCGACCATCACGCCCGCCGGCGCCACCCTCAGCCAGGGAGACTTCGTCCAGGTGCATGGGAGCTTCAGCGCCGGCACCTTCACCGCAAGTCTGATCAACCGCGAGGACCTCGAGGACGCTGAATTCGAGCCCACGGAGGGACAGGAGTTCGAGGTCGAGGGGCATATCAACGGATTCACGGCCCATCCGGGCGAGTTCCAGGTGGAAGGCAGGACCGTGCGGACGACGCTGAGCACCCGGTTCGAGGGCGGTTCGTCTGCTGACCTGGACAACAATGTGAAAGTGGAGGCTGAAGGCCACCTGAGCATCGGTGCGCTGGTGGCCGACAAGATCAAATTCAAGAGTGCGCAGGTCCGCATCGAGGCCCTTGCCACGGCTATCGACACGACGGCGCGGACGGTGACGGTCATGGGAAGAACGGTCCAGGCAAACGACCTGACCCGGTTCGACGATGCACTGAACACGATCACTGCGAACACGGACCGTGTGGAGGTCCGCGCGTATGTGGACAAGGCTGGGACGATCATCGCTATCCGCCTGAAGAAGGTAGGCGGCGGCAGCGACGCGCTCCAGGCGCCGGTCTCAGCCAAAAACGCGACGGCAAAGACCCTGACGCTTCTGGACGGAGGCAATGCCATTGCCGTATCCTTGAGCGGTACGCCGGAAGACCACTTCCTGAATTATGTCCATGCCCCCATCGGTTCTGTTGCATTCTTCGGAGCGGTGACCCCCGCGTCGGGGACCACCGCGGGAACGCTGGTGAAGGTAAAGGGCACGTTCAGCGCAGGATCGATTACCGGAACGGAGGCGGAGCTGGAAAATTGAGCCTCCGGAGAGGGGCGGCAAGAAGTATGCAATATGCCGCCCCTCTTGTTTTCCCCAGGTCGGTATGCACGTCAGGGCTCGCACGCCGGAATGAAGGAGATCTGTAAATGAAGAGAACTATACCATAGAACGGAAGGGAGGAGAGGATCATGCGTACGATGAGAACAGCAAGACTGGTGGCGGCAATTGCATTGCTGGTGTTGGTGGGTGCGGCGGGTGCAGCCTGGGCTGACCACCACGCCGTAAAGGTGGAAAAGAAGGAGGGCGTCGGTAGCTACCTGGCGGACAGCAAGGGCATGACGCTCTACGTGTTCAAGAAGGACACCGCGGGCAAGAGCGCCTGCGCCGGCGAGTGCGTGGTGAAGTGGCCGCTGTACTTCCGGGAAAAAGTGGCCGCCCCCGCGGGGACCAAGGCCGAGGATTTCGGCACGATCACCCGGGAGGACGGGAAGAAGCAAACCACCTACAAAAGTATGCCGCTCTACTATTTCACCGGCGACGCGAAGCCGGGCGACACGAACGGACAGGGTGTCAAGGATGTCTGGTACGTAGCAGCACCGTGAGGCAATATCGGAAGAACATGCAAGGCCCTGCAGTGATGCAGGGCCTGTTTTTCTTTACAGGACACCTGGAATTCGCGACTTTTCCTCGTTCAACCGGTCCTTTTAATCCTGCTTCATATTGACCGCGCCTTTGATCAGGACGGCAGCTGACGAGAGAAAGAACAGAGCGCCGATCATGACCACAGGAGTAAAGGTCATGGCGCCGTCGGTCACGCCCCGCAAGACCAGCCCGGCAGGCATGATGAACGCGAGGATGGCAAGACGGGAGCCGCGCTGTTTCTAGGTATCATCCAGCGGCAGGCGGCCGATCAACGAGCCATAGATAAGATTGTACAGCGCGAAGGGCATACCATGAGTATGGCCGGCCTTCAGGAGCACCCGCGGTAGCGGCATTGCGTAGAAGCCGCGGGAGAAAGAGGCGTCCATCGTGAAGCCGAGCGTGAACCCGCCAAAGGCAGCAATGAACAGGACGATGCCGCCGATGATGATATTCTGTCGGCCGTAGTTCATAGAGAGACCTCCACGGTGATGAACACAGAAATCAGCTGCCGACGTGCTGCATCCGGAATACCGGCGGAATTTGCAGTGAGGTCACGGCGGGCATGCGGAACCAAGCGTTTCTACGGGAATACGAAGGAACAATGTTGTCAATCGTTTCCCTTTTTTACACCCCATTCACAGGCTCACACAGGCTATCATAGCTGACAAGTGGCAAGCCTGCAAGCTGACAAGTTTGTATCACAAACTGCAGGGACTCTCGAAAAGCTAATGCTTGAAACAGCTGGTTTCACCTGCCCGACTGTCGGGCGACGATCGACACTCTGCACGGGAGCCTGTTGGCGGAGGCCCTGTCCGAAGATAGCGAATGCCGGTCCAGGTCAAGAGGACCGCGAATATGGCCCGCAGAATCGTGTCGGAAAGGACATGGGCGAAGGTCCCTCCGAGCCAGGTCCCGGCGAGGACGCCGGCGATGATGCCGGGGAGGATGCTGGTCCGCACATTGCCAAGCCTCCAATGAGTGTATGCGCCCATGCCTCCCGCAGGGACCATGACGAGCAGGGACGTGCCCTGCGCCACATGCTGGTCGAAGCCTGCAAGGAGGACCATTGCAGGGATCATGAACGCTCCGCCGCCGACCCCCATCATTCCCGAGGTGAAGCCCGCGACCGTGCCGGTCATAAGCAGAATGATAGTGCGTGCTGCGCCGGCGGTAAGCATCTGTGGCATGCCGAGATAAGGTTTGAGCAGCATGAGGGCGGAGACGATGAGCAGGTAGCCGCCGAAGGCGCGCTTGAGCTTCCACTCAGGCAGGGAATGGGCGAAGTGCGCGCCGGAGCGGGCGGTGGCGACCGCGGTCGCTGCGATCAGAATGGATGCGGCAAGGTCCACGCTGCCGTTCAGTGCGTAGGTCACGGCGCCGGCCAGGCCGGTGAAGACCAGTGCAACGAGGCTGGTACCGTGGGCCGCGTGCTGGTCGAGCTTAAGGAAGGCCACCATCAGCGGGATCGACATGATCCCGCCTCCTCCTCCGGTGATGCCTCCGAAGAATCCGGCAAGAAGCCCTATGCAGATGTTCATGAGCACCATTTGGAGTGAGTTTGGGGGGCCTTGGAGTGGCGCTGCGGGCCTCGCAGGGGAGAACGTTCTTCAGGATACCACAAGGAGCAGGCGGAGTCACCGGGCTACCAAAAAAACTGCAGATACAATAATGCGTCAGGCGTAAGAGGGAACGGGTAAGGGGTAAAGGGAGAACCGCTTCCCGTTGATCCTCTGGCCTTCCCCTGTTCACCTATCCTCTGTCTTTTTTATGATCCTCGCACCGAAGAATCCGTCCATCGATGGCGCATCCGGAAAGGTCCGGAAGAATCCATCCGAACCCACGAGCGCTGCGGCCGCATGGGGAAGATAGGGCCGGGGATCGTCGACGCGGAATTCGCCTCGAGAGGTTGCGACAAAGGCATTGACCACGGCATCGTTCTCCTCCGGTTCCGTGGTGCAGGTCGCGTAGACCAGTACGCCGCCAGGCCTCACGCGTTTAGCGCAGTTCTCCAGGATCTCCTTTTGGAGTGATGCCCGTTCGCTGATGCTCTCCTCGGTCTTGGCCCATCTGCCGTCAGGATGCCGCCGAAGCACGCCGAGGCCCGAACAGGGAGCATCGATCAGGACCCTGTCGAAGGTCCCGCCCCGATAGGTCGCGGCGTCGCCGAGGACGGGCCTGATTATCCTGATGCCGAGCCTGCTGCTGTTCGCGCTGATCTGTCCTATCCGTTTCTTGTCGATCTCAAGAGCGACCACGCTTCCTTGATCACCCATCATCTCAGCTAGGTGGCTAGCTTTGCCTCCCGGCGCGGCGCATGCATCCAGCACCGTCTCACCTTGTTGCGGGGATAGCATCATGCCGACGAGCTGGGCCGCCTCATCCTGGACCATGAACCAGCCGTCCCTATAGGCCGGAAGAACAGTGATACCGGGTGAAGAGAGGATCTCGATGCCCGCAGGCGAATAAGTCGATGTCCTGACGGATGCACCCTGGGCTTCGAGAAGCGGTAGCAGGTCGCTCCTCTTCCCCTTGAGCACATTGGTCCGGATCATCAGCGGTGCATGACGGTTATTGTTCCTGAGGACCTCGTCGGCCGCTTGCATACCGAGGCGATCCAGCCAGCGCCGGACGAGCCACGCCGGATGGGAATGGATGACGGACAGGCGCGCGAGCGGGCTGTCGGCGGGCGGCAGGGGGAGGGCGGACTTGTTCCGCTCGAACGTGCGGAGCAGGCCATTGACGTAGCCGCTCTTCTTTCCGTAGATCTTCGCCAGCTCCGTTGCCGTGTTCACGGCAGCGCTTGCCGGCACCCGGTCAAGATGGATCATTTGATAGGCTGCCATCCGCAGGATGTTCCGGGTCCAGGCATCGGTCTTTGCGATAGGTTTTTCGGAGAAGCGGTCCAGGGTCCAGTCAAGGAGGGAACGGTTCCGCAGGACGCCGTAGACCAGTTCGAGGATGAAGGCGCTGTCCCGCTGGTCGAAGTCCTTACGGGTAGTGTCGAGGAGGGGATCAGCAAAGCCGCCCCGCTCAATGCTGTGAAGGATGGAAAGGGCGCGTTCCCGGGGCTTATCCGTTCGCGACACGGGGCTCACACCGGCCTCCGGCGAGGAACTCAAGGGCTTCTGCGACCTTGGTGATATCGACGCTGGTGTTGAAGCACGGCCCGAAGGGGCGGTCGTTCAGAATGCCAATGACCGGCAGGGGATAGGAGTCCTGGATGCCGCTCGTAAGGTCGCGCTCGCACGCAACCGCGATGATCGCCTGGGGCTTTGCCTCCGCAACGCGCCGACGGGCCAGTGTCCCGCCCGTGGCGACGGAGAGGTGGACCTGATATTTCTGCGCCAGTGCCACGAGGTCCTTGATCCTACATTTGCCGCAGGCCGCGCACTTGTACACGTCACTCGTGATCTTGATGCCGCAGTCGTTGAACTGGAGGCAGTGGGGCATGAGGAGCAGGATGCGTTCGGTCCGGGAACCGTTGACCTTGGCGCGGACAAGGAGGTTGTTCACCTCGACGAAGGACTGCTGGATCTTCTCCTTGGAGATGCCCAGGAGCTTGCCGATGACGATCATGATAGGAAAGAGCACTTCAACGACGATCCCCCGGAGCTTCGCTGCAAAAAAGACCTCTCTACCCCGGACAAGCGTAACGATCAAGAGTGCCACACCGAGGATGAGAACGCCGATGACCAGCCCCATGGTCGCGCAGACGACCTTCGGCGCCAGGGGATGGATGTTCTTGAGGCCGATATAGGGGATCAGATAGAGCCCCACGGTGACTGCCGTGATGAGAACGACTGTGAAGACAATGAGGCCGATGAATATGCGTTTCTTCGGTTCGGACATGGTTTTCTCAATAGGCGTGAAGAGCAATGTTTCAGGGGGTATGTCGTCCCTTAACCCTTTACCCCCTTCGGGTGTAATTTCCGCTGCTGAATTTTTTCCCCGCCACTCCCCGGTGTCCCCGCAGATACTCGCCAGCGGACATGGGTTTCCTGCCCTCGGGCTGGAGCATCACTATATTGAGCATGCCTTTTCCTGTGCTAACGATCAGGCCGTCCCTGCCCTGCTCGTGCAGCGCTCCCGGCTCGCCGGCACCCTCGGCGACCTTCGTCTCGAGGACCTTGATCAGCTTTCCGTCCAGGAAGCTATAAGCTCCCGGCCAGGGCGATAGCCCCCGTACCCGGTTATGGATTACGTCGGCGGCCATGGTCCAGTCGATGCGACCATCCTCTTTCTTGAGGAGCGGCGCCATCGTCGCCCTGTCGGGGTCCTGCGGTACGGCCAAGAGCCCTCCCGCATCGATGCGCGACAGGGCATCGACGATGAGCCAGCTGCCCAGTTCGGCAAGCTTCTCCGTCAGGGTGCCGGCCGTGTCCCGGGGGTCGATGGGGATGCTCTCCTGCGCCAGGACCGCGCCGGTGTCCATGCCCTCGTCCATCTGCATGATCGTAATGCCGGTCCGCGTCTCGCCGTTGATGATGGCCCAATTGATCGGCGCCGCACCGCGGTAGGCCGGGAGGAGCGAGGCGTGGATATTGACACAGCCGTACTTCGGCAGGACCAGCAGCTCTTTTGGGATGATCTGGCCGTAGGCGGCGACCACGATGACCTCGGGTCGCATCGTTCCAATCGTTTCAATGCTTGCAGGCTCCTTGATCCGTTTCGGCTGGAATACGGGCACTCCCGACTGCTCGGCCGCGAGCTTGACCGCCGGAGACGTCAGGACCTTTCCCCGTCCCGCCGGCTTGTCGATCCGGGTGACCACGCCCACGACGTCGTTGCCTGCCGCGATCAGCGCCTGGAGCGGCGGAACAGCGAAGGGCGGCGTGCCCATATAGACGATTTTCATAACGTTCCAAACGCGAAGCGCCAAATCCCAAATAAGCCCCAAGCACCAAGACGACAATGATCAAACGACGACATCGTTACATCTTGAGCACGGGAAATTATTTGGGATTTGTCCTGTGGGGATTCGTGCTTGCCCTTATGCGGTCTCGGCAAGGGCCTTCTTTAGTTTTCGCCGGAAAATGCTCTTCTTGATGGGGCTTAACCGGTCAATGAAGAGAGTGCCATTGAGGTGGTCGATCTCATGCTGGAGCGCCTTTGCCATGAGACCGTCGGCTTCCAATTCAAAGGTCTTTCCTGCGCGGTCCTTGGCCCGCACTTTTACGCGGGCGGCGCGCTTCACCTTCTCCGTGAAATCAGGGACGCTGAGGCAGCCTTCCTCGGCCACAACGGCCCCTTCTTCGGAGACGATCTCCGGGTTGATCAGCGGAAAGTTCGATGGTGAGGCGAGGTCGAGCATCTGGCGGGCCAGAAATCGCGTGCGTTCGGCATCTTCAGCCACAGCCTGAGCAAGCGCCGGCGCTGCGCCGGGTCGTCATGGTCTTCGAAATCATTACGCGCATGCAGCACGGCGTAGTTGTTG
>JAAXXJ010000283.1 GCA_013334545.1 Nitrospirota bacterium
CGATGCCGTCTCGGCCCTGGGTGTCGAGCATCTGGCCGGGGAACTGGACCCTGCCTGCGGCATGCTCCCTGGTGCGGCGCGAGAGGTAGTCGCCTGCGCCGAGAGCAATGGCGAGATAGGAGGCGGGGTCAAGCTCACCCGTGTCCCTGACCGGGAAGAGGTCTTGCCTGCTCAAGGTGCAATGGAAGTCAATCCGCGAGAGGCCCGCTGCCCGGAACCCGATCGCTGGCGTCGAGGTGATCTTGACCCCGGCTGCCGTGAAGGGCAGGATATACGCCGTGCCCCTGGCGACCGCCAGAAGGCCCGTTGCGGCGGCTGCGGGCACGAACTCGATCGAGCCAGTGATCGTGGCGCCTCCGCTGCTCTCCCTGATGACCATCTGTGCGCCGCTCACGAGACAGGCGCCGGGAATTCCGTCCCGGCCTGCCTGTTGGAACGCCTTTGCTGCGGCCATCTGGTGGGCCGCGATCAGGCCAAGGGCGGGGCTGACCGACGCCAGTGCCCTGATGGCAGGGCGTGCTGCATGAAGATGCTCTGCGATGAACTGCCGGAGCTTTGCTGCCCACTCCTCCGGCATGGGCCCTTCCTCCCATTGCTTCACCACGCGGTCAGGGAAGATCGCCGCGACCTCTTGGGCGGAAATGATCGGACCGCCGGTCTCAGCCTTCTTGCTCGGCGCTACCGCTGTCCAGGCACGGAGCTCCTGCTCAAGCCGCGAGACAGCGTAGAGCGCATGGAACATCCTGCCTTCAACAAGCCTTGTGCCGATGTCAGCCTTCTCGTCCCTGATCTCTTGGGCCAGGTCCGGCCGTTCATCCACACCGAGGGCCGTCTCCAGCAAGGTCATCTTCCCGATCAGCCGTTCGCCGAGCTGCCGGGACCAGGACATCCTTCCGGCGCTGGCCGACGCGGGAAGGTCTGCGACGCCGGCACGAAACGCGGCAATGGCGTTCAGGACCGACGCGATAGCGGCAGAGATGACCTCGCTCAGGTACCATAGTTTGCGGTCGATCACCTGCGGCTGTTCGAACGCAGGAGCCTTTGCCGCATTCTGCTTCAGCGATCCGAGGAGTCCGCCGATCGCTCCGCTTTCGGGCCGGTAGATGAGGCGGTGGTCCGTAAACCTCCCCCAGAGCACGCCGGCCGGCTCGGCGCGCCAGCAGGACTCGCACTTGATGCAGTTCTCCCAGTTGACCGAGACCTTCCCGCGGCCGGCAAGAGGGGCGTCGTAGGCGTAGACGCGGGCAGGGCAGATCCACCACAGGGAAGAGCGGGCCATGTCCGGGTGCGAGGCAACAGGGATCGGCCAAAGCGTCCTGATATGGGAGACGCTCCCCACGTGGTAGGTATTCGTGGCAAGTTTCGTCTCGAGGCCTGCGGCCGGTCTCACCGCATCGAGGTCCCGCGCCGTTCGCAAGGCTTCCTGGTAGGCCATGACCGGTTCGGCAAGCATCTTCTCTGCCGGCGTCTTTACGATAAAATAGCGGAAGGCGTCCCAGACAGCAGTGCCTGCGGCAATGGCGGCAAGAGCAAGCCCGTAAAGCGGAAGAACAACAAGGTCGATCACGCTGAGGGAGCGGACCAGGATGCGCACTGCATCGGCAAGCTTTGCGTCCATCGGATCCGCGTTGTTGGCATAGACCGCGGAGATCGCCTGGGCAAGGGCAGGCGACAGCCTCGTTACCAGGCCGCCCACGGGCCAGGGGAGCGATGCGGGGTCGAGCCTCCTGCCGCTCACGTTCATGATGATGTCAAGCCGCGCATCCCCACGGGTCTTCCCCTTCAGAGCGTTCCGGAGCCAACTGCCGATCGTCGCGGGATGCATGAGCTGTGCGAGGAGGTGCCTCCCGAGCCTGAGGCTGGCGATCGATGATACGGTGTCGGAGGCCAGCTCCTTCACGGCCCGCGGCGAGAACAGAAGTCCGCGGAGATACCGGCCGGCGTCCACGAGGCTGCCGACAGCGAGGAACCGGGCGGTGCCGCAGAGGATATCGGGGGTCCTGCCGAAGAGCACCCGCGACCTGCCGAAATAGGCAGGCCATTGCGCGAGATGACGAGCGTTCCTGCCGTACACGCTGTCCCTGAGGGTGGCGACGTACGAATCGCTGAGGTGCTTCGCGTTCAAGGGTTTGCCCTCTCGCAGGAGCGTCTTCACGGCGCGGGCAAAGTACAGGCCAGTTGCCGAGGCAGGGCCGGTGAAGTTAGGGAAGGGGAGGTCGATGCCGAGCCCCGCGGACGCGCCGCCCACGGCAAGCCCGTCCTCGACGAGCTTCGGCCGCTCGCGCCATCCGCCGCTCCGGATGATCCTGGTGCCGTAGGCGGACAGCGCCCCGTCCCGGCACAGGTCAGCGATCGCCGGCAACGTACGCAGCCATTCGAAGATCCGGTCATGGTCGCCGCGGAAGTGCCTTTTCAGATTTTCCAGCGGGACCACGTAGCCGAGCGAGAGGCTGTCGCGGTTCGTGTAAAGGAATGCGCCGATGTTCAGCCCCGCGGTCCTGCCGGCAATGGCCGGGTTCCGTACCAGGACCTCGTACGCCGCGCCCTCGCTCCGGCCCAGGCGGAACCGTTCGTCAATGTCCCGCGCAGGGAGCGAGAGAACGGCCTTGACGCCCTGGAGGTAATGGGGATCGGGGACCCGCTCAAGGCGTTCGGAGCGTACAAGATGGGACGCGTCGCCCTCCGCGATGAACACGACCCCGGCATAGAGCGGTCCGCGGCCGGTCTGGACGCCAATGACCTGTCCGTCCTTCCTGATGAAGGACTGGACCGTGGTCCCGGTGATGAGCGCGGCGCCTTTTAAGCGGGCGAGGTCGGCGAAGTAGGGGTCATAGACCGGGCGGAGGACCGTGTAGCAGTACTCGAAGGCACGCGGGTCGGACAGCGCCACGCCGACCTCGTCGATGCCGTTGTGCGCCAGGGTCCCGCGGCGGACCACGCGTCGCTCGAAGGGTGCGGCCTCCACGGCAGCATGGCCGAAACACTCCTCCGAGGCGAGGCTTTCGGCGAAGTACACGCAGCCGGACCAGTTCTCAGCGCCGGCGTACACCGCGGTCTCGAGCAGCGCAACGGAGATGCCGCTCCCGGCCAAAGCGCCGGCCGCGGTCACCCCAGCGGGCCCTGCGCCGACGATGACGACGTCATACTTGTAGGTCTTCATGGGATGTTCCCCTGTACTGCCGGACGATCGATGACAGGTGAAGCGTAAGGAAGGCGTTGCGACGTGTTCGTAGTGTAATTATATCAGAATGGCCAGCGACAAACCAGACGGCACCACCAGACGGCACCGGCCTTCTCTCGTGCCGGGAAGTCTGATACAGTATGCGCAGGAAGGAGCATCTGTGCTATGAAAGAGTCGCGGAAGTTCGACCCCCGGAGCCTGGATGTCCTGAACAGTCCCGAACGCCTCGGGCGGGAGAACCCCGATATCATCTGGCAGGAGCTGGACCTGAAGGAGCCCCGGGTCCTCGTCGATATCGGGGCAGGCACGGGATTCTTCGCTGTTCCCTTCGCGCGCAAGAGTCCCAAGATCACGGTCTATGCCTGCGATCTTCAAGACGAGATGCTGCACTGGCTCCGGGAGCATCTGCCCGAAGACCTGCGAATGCGGATCATCCCCGTGAAGATGGAAGAACGCAGGGTACCGCTTCCCGACGGCATCGCCGACCTCGTGTATATGATCAACCTGCATCATGAACTGGAGGACCGGGACGCGATCATGAAGGAATGCTTCAGGCTCTTGAGACCCGGCGGCACGGTGATGATAGCGGACTGGAAAAAGGGGGAGACGCCGGTGGGGCCGCCGCAGGAGATCAGGGTGAGCGGGGAGGAGATCGCAGGGGGCCTCCGAAGGGCGGGATTCCGGGACATCACGGACCACCCGGTACTGCCGTACCATAATTTCGTTACGGGGAAGAAACCGTAGCAACGGAGACACAGAGGCGCGGAGAGGGACCGGCGGGACTATTCGTTCTTCCCCATCGGGCAGTGCGGGATGCATGTGCCGAATCCCGTGAAGGGATCCACCCCTTGTGGCAGAACCAATCTTGCAACCTGAGAAAGCTCAATGCATTCCGTTGCCATCACGAATACTGTCGGTATCATGCATGGTAGGATAGAATTTCACGAACAAAAGCTACTTTCTGTTAACGGCACTTTTGGTTTCGTGATAAAATATGAAATGTTGAACTGGAAGAAGAGCATCATCGAAGGCTGATGGTATTCGGACGCGGGTTCAATTCCGCCGCCCTCACGGACATCGACCAGGCCGGAGTCATCACCGGCAGCTTCAACTTCACGAAGGCGGCGGAGCAGAAGAATGTGGAGAGTCTTCTCG
>JAAXXJ010000284.1 GCA_013334545.1 Nitrospirota bacterium
TGACCGTGTCGCCCCGTTCGAGCTTCGCCGTTTCCTGGCCGTACTGCATATGCGGCATCATCCCCAGCGGAGCGCCGCCAGCCGCGCCGAGCCTCACCAGGGACCCGTCGGTCCTCTTGACGATCGGCGGCAAGTGACCGGCGTTGGACATCGTCAAGATGCCGGTTGACGCATCGAGCTCGAGGTAGAGCAGCGTGGCGAACATCCCGCGCCTGCTGCGCTCCGCCAGAAGGTCGTTCAGTTTCACCAGCGCCGCCGACGGCGAACGCTCGGTAAAGGCCAACGTCCGCATGTCGCTTCCCAGCTTCGCCATGTAGAGCGCCGCAGGAACACCCTTGCCCGAGACATCGCCGATCACAATGCCCGTGCGGTACTTGTCCAGGTGGATGAAGTCGTAGAAGTCGCCGCCGACCTGCAGGGCTGGTGTATAATGGGCGCTGAAGCGGTAGTTCTGGACCTCCGGCTCCTTCTGCGGCAGGAAGCTCTCCTGCACTGTGCGGGCGAACTCCATGTCCTTCACCAGCCGCTGTTTCTCCATGAGGCTCTGGTGCATCCGGGCATTCTCGAGGGCGATGGCGGCCATGTTGGCGAGCGCCAGGAACAGCTCCAGGTCGTCCTGGTCAAAGGGCTTCCCGTCGAGACGATTGATGACCTGCGCAACGCCGGTGATCCGGTTGCCCACCTTGAGCGGGACCGTGATCATGGATTTGGTGCGGTAGCCGGTCGCCTCGTCATTGCCGCGAAAGAATTTGGGATGGGTATAGGCGTCCTCCAGGAGCAGAGGTTCACCTGATTCCGCGACAGTGCCGGCAATGCCCTGGCCCATCTTGAGCCGCACTTCCTTCTTGAGCTTCTCACCCACCGCGCTCTGGGCAACCTGGTAGATCAGCTCATTGGTCATCTCATCGACGCGCATGAGGCTCGAGGCGTCGGCATTCATCACCTTCTTCGAGATTGTCATGACGTTCTCGAGGATCGTGTCGATCTCGAGCGACGAACTGATGAGCGAGTTCACCTCGATAAGCGTGGAAAGACGCTTGACCTTCTGGGTCAACCGTGCGATTTCGTTGTGGTTTTCCATGGGGTAAAAATATCACAACCAAAGGATGATGGCAATGGGAAATTAGCTCGAACAACAGGAGACAGAATACAGGAAACAGGAGTCAGGAGAACCTCGTCAACATTGCCAGCCTGCGTAAGCCTTCTCCTGTCTCCTGACTACTGGCTTCGGGCTTCTTGTTTCAAGCTGCGTATCCTCTCCACGACCGGCGGATGGGTATAGTAGAATGCCGCATAGAGCGGATGGGGATGGAGGTTGGACAGGTTCTCCTTCGACAATTTGACCAGCGCCGATGCCATGGCGCCGGGATCTCCGGTAAGATCGGCGGCATATCGGTCGGACTCGCGTTCGTCCCTGCGGGACAGGTAGCTGAAGAGCGGCGTCAGCGGGAACATCACGATCGAGGCGAGAAAACCGAGGACCACGACCTTGGCAAAGAACGAGGCGGCCGGAATGCCCAGCAGGCCCGGGAGCCATTCCCCCTGGACCAGGCGGAACGCGATGGCCAGACCGCAGAATGCCATGGCCTCGGTCAGCACGATCCGCTTCAGCACGTGCCTCTTCTTCCAGTGGCCCACCTCGTGCGCAAGCACCGCCAGGACCTCATCCTGGGTCATCTGCTGGAGCAGCGTATCGAACAGCACGATCCGTTTCACCTTTCCAATGCCGGTAAAATAGGCGTTCGAGTGGCGGCTCCGGCGGGACGCGTCAACCTGGAACACCCGGCTGACCTTGAGACCCGCCTTTTCCATGAGCACCCGGATACGGGCCTCGAGCCCCTCGACCATGACCGGTTCGAACTTGAAGAACAGCGGCTCGATCACATACGGTGAAATGTACATCATGAAGACGCCAAAGGCCAGGAAGAACAGCCAGACCCAGAGCCACCACCAGCCGGGACTCCAAGTAACCAGCCAGAGCGCGGCGACGACCATGACCGAGCTCAGGACCGTTCCGATCGCCAGCCCATTCAGCAGATCGGTGATCCAGAGCTTCAGGTTCATGGTGTTGAACCCGTACTTATTCTCGATGCGGAAGTTCCGGTACAGGCTGAATGGAACGCCCATGACCGTCTGGGCAAGCATGAGGATCACGACGAACAGGACGCCGTTCAACAGGAAGGACTCCGAGAGGGAGGACACCCATTGGTCATAGGCGCCCAAGAGGCCTAAAAAAAGAAAGGCAAGGAGGACCAGGTTGTCGACGACCGACTCAAGAAGTCCAAAGCGGCTGTTCTCGACCGTGTAGTCGGAGATCTTTCCGAGCAGGACAGGGTCCACGACGCCTTCGAACTCCGGCGGCACCGTGCGGCCATGTTCCCGAAGATGGGACAGGTTGAGGTATTTGAGCGTGTAGCCGACACCGACAACGGCAAGATAGGCAAGGAAGATCAGGAGGGTCATGGGGCCATCATACCCGCATTCCGCGCGGCGGTCAAGGAGGAGACCGCTCGCACAGGGCTACATCCTGATCAGTTTGAAGAAGTTTTCAATCAGCTTCGGATTGAACGCCCTCCCGGCTCCTGCCCGGAGGACCGATTCGATCTTGCTCATGGGCTGGGGCTCCTGGTAGGACCGTCTGCTCCGCATGGCATCGAACACGTCGGCAATGGAGATCATCTGGCTCGCGATGTTCGGCGTCCAGCCCCCCTTGATGGACGGGTAGCCGCTGCCGTCATATTTCAGGTGGTGCTCCAGCGAGGCCAGCACGGCGAGCTTCGGGATCCCCTCCGTGCCCATCAGGTACCGCGCCCCCTTCGTAGTATGGGTCTCGATGATCATGCGCTCCTCCTCGCTCAGTTTCCCTTTTTTGTTCATGATCTCCTCGGGAACAAAGATCTTGCCGATGTCGTGGAGGAACGACGCGACGCCGATCGCGTGCAGGTGCTCGCCGGTGAAACCCACGGACTCCGCCTGGGCCATGGTCAGGATGCCGACGTTCACCACGTGGGTGAAGGTATACTCGTGGGACGACTTGAGCGAAGCCAGGAGGCTCAGGGGATTCACCTCTTCGCGGAATCCCTTGATGAACCGCTTGACCATCTCATCGACCCCCTTGACGTCGATCTGCTTGTGTGTCTTGATGCGGAGGTACACGTCCTTAAGCTGGTCCAGTTCATTGGCGGTGAGCGCCGCCAGCTCTTCGAGCACCTCTATCGGCGTGTCGTCTCCTCCGACCCATCCGCGCGACTCCCCTGCCTGCTTGACGCGGAGCTCTACCTTGCCCAGCTTGATGGAGGGCGTCGTCTTGATGGACGCCGCGTCGGATGCAGCCAGGTCCTGGATGAATCCCTGAAGCTCTTCCCGGGGAAGCCCCGCAACAAAGGTCAATCGCTCAACGGACTTCCTCCTGAGAATTCGGCTGAAATTTGCAACATAGGCGCTGTCGGACGGCAACGGATGGCCTTCGGCAACCAGGTCGTTGCCGACCAGCATGATCGTCACCTCGGGCCTCTCCCGGAGCATGCCTGCCAGCAGGCTGTGCGTCTTTTCGACATACTGGCCCACCTGGGGGTGAGCGGCGGTGTACAGGCCGATGTTCGTCACCGCAGCATTCAGCTGCGCGATGACCTTTGCTATCTCTCCCTGGATATCGAGCTCAGGCATAGGCTTTCCTTCTTACGTCCCGGACAGGCGGACATCGATCATGCGGTTCCTGATCCCCCCGGGCACCGGCAGGTCATCTTCTCTCCGCGAGCTTTCTGCAGAGCCGCCTGATCTTCTCGTCGTCCGACTCCTCGCCGATCCGGAGAAGTTCGGCAATGCTCTCCTGCGGATACCGGCCCAGCGACTCATAGAGCGTGACCTTCATGCGCGCGTGGCTCTTGCGATAGAGCGACCATCCCGCATTCGCCATCTTCACCAGCTCAGGAATGGCCCGGGGATCGCCGATCTCGCCCAACGAGCGGATGAGCTCCTCGTTCACGCCGTAGTCGGACTCGAAAAGGATCGTCTTCTTAAACAGCCCCAGGATGTTATCGATCACCTCGGCGACGCGGAACTGGCCGGCGAGGAATACGGCGGCCGATGACACGTCGGGGTCCTTTGAACTGATCTCCTGCCGCAGGATACCGACTGCATCCGGGTCCTTGAGCCGCAGCAGGACCGCCAGCGCTTCGTGCCTCACTTTGGGATCTGCATGTCTGACGAGCGGCTTGACAGCCGGGATCACTGCAGGCGTGCCCGCGCGGCGGATCAGCATCAGGAGGTTCCGCACATAGAACGAACGCGGGTCCCCGAGCCGCTTGACCGCC
>JAAXXJ010000285.1 GCA_013334545.1 Nitrospirota bacterium
TGGTGTTCATGATAGGGCAGTATGTGGCTACTCGATTGTCAAAGAGCGTTTGGGAACGATGTCCTGACAGGAAAATCAGTGAACGATGTCCTGACAGTTATCACTTAACTATTTGACACTGAGGACACTGAAGTATTAGGAAACGCATCTCGCAGCATCTTCTTCATAAATCATTTTCTATGTCATCAGTGTCGAAAACTCATTTCAGTTCTTCCGGCCGTCCGATCCTTCCGAGCACTGCCGATGCCGCAGCGATGGCCGGGCTGGAGAGATACACTTCGCTCTTGGGGCTGCCCATCCTGCCAACGAAGTTCCGGTTCGTCGTGGTGATGGCCTTCTCTCCGGCCGCCAGGATCCCCATGTGCCCGCCGAGGCAGGGGCCGCAGGTCGGTGTGCTGAAAGCCGCGCCGGCATCGATGAAGACGTCCACGAGACCTTCCTTGATGGACTGCTTGTACACATCCTGCGTCGCCGGGATAACGATCATCCTGACGTAGGGATGGACCTTGTGTCCTTTGATGACCTTTGCCGCTTCGCGCATGTCCTCGATCCTGCCGTTCGTGCAGGACCCCACCACGGACTGGTCGATGTTCACCGAAGCCACTTCGCTCACCGGCTTCACGTTCTCCGGAAGATGCGGGCAGGCGACCTGTGGCTCCATGCCCGTGAGGTCGTACTCCCGCACGTCGACATAGTTCGCCTTCCTGTCGCTCTTGTAGAACTTGTATTTGCGGCGTGCGCGCTTCGCAACGTACTTCTCCGTGATCTCGTCCGGCTCGATGATGCCGTTCATGCCGCCGGCCTCGATGGCCATGTTGCAGATCGTGAGCCTGCCTGACATCGGCAGCTTCTTGATGGCCTCGCCGGTGAACTCCATGGCCCGGTAAAGCGCCCCGTCCACACCGATGTCGCCGATGGTATGCAGAATGATGTCCTTGCCTCCCACCCACCTGCCGAGCTTCCCCGTGTAGACGAATTTCATGCTCTCGGGCACCTTGAACCATGCCTCGCCCGTGATCATGGCTGCGGCCACGTCAGTGCTGCCCACGCCGGTGGAGAATGCGCCGAGACCACCGTAGGTGCACGTATGGCTGTCAGCGCCGATAACCACATCGCCCGGCACCACGATGCCCTGCTCCGGCAGGAGGACGTGCTCGATGCCCATCCTGCCCACCTCGAAATAGAGCGAGAGGCGGTGCTCGCGAGAGAACTGGCGGAGCATATTGCACTGCTCGGCCGATGCAATGTCCTTGTTCGGTGCGAAATGGTCCGGGACCAGCGCGATCCGGTCGGGATCGAACACCGTTGCTGCCCCGGCTGCGCGGAACTCCTTGATCGAAATGGGCGCGGTGATGTCGTTCGCAAGCACAACATCGAGCTTCGCGTTGATAAGCTCACCCGGTTTTACCTCTTTCTTGCCGCAGTGCACGGCCAGGATCTTTTCCGTTATGGTCATCATAGTTCGAAGAATATACAATATCCCCTAGTTGGTTTCAACTGCTTTTTGCCCTGCCCCTCTTCCAGTACTCGAGCTTGTTCAGGGCATTGACGTAGGCCTTGGCGCTGGCCACGATGATGTCGGTGTCGGCGCCGTGGCCCGCGACCTTCTTGCCTTGCTCCTCCACCTTTACCGTAACCTCGCCCAGGGCATCGGTGCCGCCGGTGATGCCCTTCACGAGGTAGGCGTCGAGCTTGCTCTTTGTGCCGGTCATCACGGCGATCGTCCGGTAGACCGCGTCCACCGGCCCGTCTCCGGTCCCGGCCTGCTTTACGATCTTGCCATTGACCTCCATCTCGACGGTGGCGGTCGGCGTGATCCCCGTTCCGCCTTCGGCCTTGAGGTCCTTGAGCACAAAGACTTCGGTGATGTGCTGCACTTCGTCGGAAATGATGGCCTCAAGGTCCTCATCGAACACCTCTTTCTTCTGGTCGGCGAGCCGCTTAAAGCGGTCAAAGGCCTTGTTGAGGTCATCTTCCGAAAGATCGTAGCCGATCTGCTTGAGTCGGTCGCGAAAGGCATGCCTTCCGGAATGTTTGCCAAGAACGAGGTTCGTTTTGACGAGCCCCACGGATTCGGGCCGCATGATCTCGTATGTCGTCCGTTCCTTGAGCAGACCGTCCTGGTGGATGCCCGACTCATGGGCGAAGGCGTTGGCCCCTACGATGGCCTTGTTCGGCTGTACCGGGATCCCGGTGATCTTGGTCACGAGCCTGCTCGATCGGATAATCTCTTCGGTGTTGATCTTCGTGTCTGCGCCGAAGAAGTCCTTCCGCGTGCGGAGCGCCATCACCACCTCTTCCATGGAGCAGTTCCCGGCGCGCTCGCCGATGCCGTTCACCGTACATTCGATCTGGCCGGCGCCGTTCCGGATGGCGGCGATGGCGTTCGCCACGGCGAGGCCGAGGTCGTTATGGCAATGGACTGAGATGACCGCCTTGTCGATGTTCCTGACCTTTTCCTTGACGCTCTTGATCAGTGCCCCGAACTCCTCGGGCATGGCATAGCCGACCGTGTCCGGGATGTTCACCGTTCCGGCGCCCGCTTCGATGACTGCTTCCACGACCTCGTGAAGATAGGCCACATCGGTCCGCGTCGCGTCCATGGGGGAGAACTCCACGTCGTCAACGTAGGAACGGGCATGCGCTACCATCTCGACTGAGCGCTTGAGCGCCTCGTCACGCGATATCCGGTACTGGTGCTTGAGATGGATATCGGACGTCGAGTGGAAGGTATGGATGCGCCGTTTCGGAGCGTCCCTAAGCGCCTCCCAGGCACGGTCAATGTCCTCTTTTTTCGCACGGGCCAGGCTGCAGATGATCGGCCCGTCCACCTCGCCGCCGATACGCTTGAGAAGGAGATCTGGTCGCGGGCGCGGAGGAATCCCGGCAGGATGGCGGCGGCGCAGGGCGGAGGGGGTCATGCCGCCAGGTAGGGCTCACGCTGGCCCGGAGTTGCGTCGCGTGCTCGTGGCGTTGTGCCGTGCCGAAGGCGAGCCCGACACGCAGCTTCTGCCGCTGCGACGCATAGCAGCCGCGAACCTGGGAGGCGACACCGAGAGGGCCGCCGGATCCGAGCCCGTGTAGGGAATGTCGAGAAGCTCGAGCAGCGCCGGCACCTGCGACTCGCGGCTGCGCCCCCGGAAGCCCTCGGCGATGTTGAAGACCACGTCCACGGGCGTCGAGGCGAGCACGAGGGGCAGGTCGCTCGAGGCCTCGAGGTCCACCACCTCGTGCCCGTGGCTGGCGATGGCCTCGCGAATGGCCTGCAGCGTCTCGGGGGCGTCGTACTCCGCCTCCTCGTCCTGGTCCCCTCCCACGTCGGGCTGGACGCGCTTCACGTTGAAGGCGAGGCCCACCTTCAGCCGCTCGGCACGCCTGGGCCTTCCGCGCCGGCTCCGGGGCACCTCCAGGCTCCAGCGCCGCTCGGCGCTGCGGATGACCGCGTCGACCACCCCGTCGGCGTGGATCCCCTCCAGGGCCGCCGCCGCGTAGATCCCGGCGCCGGGCTGGAGGGACGGCAGCGCGTTCACCTCGAGGAAGTGGACGCGGCCCTCCTCGTCGAGGCGGAAGTCGATGCGCCCCAGGTCCCGCACCCCCAGGACCCCGAGGACGGTGGCCGCGGACCCGTGCAGCCGGTCCGCCTCCTCGCGGGAGAGGCGGGCCGGGGCCCGCACCGACACGTGCTCGTCGAGGGCGGTCTTCAGCGCGTAGTCGTAGATGGCGTGGCGCCGTGCCCCGGCCGCCTCGCCCACGACGTACTCCACCGGCTGCAGCACGCCGCCGCGGTCCTCCGCCGCCGCCTCGAGGAAGGGGACGGTCACGTCGCGCCCCCGGACGAACTCCTCCACCAGCACTCCCGCCGGGTACCGCCGGAGCGCCTCGGCCACCGCGCCGTGGAGCCGGCCCGGGTCCTCCACCACCGAGTCCTGGGTGATGCCCTTGGAGCTGCCCTCGAAGTTGGGCTTCACGATCACCGGAAGGCGGAGCGCCGAGGGCACGAGCCGTGCCGGGTCCTCCAGGTACTGCCAGCGCGGCGTGAGGATCCCGTGCTGCTGCAGCGCGAGCTTGGTGAGCCGCTTGTCGAGGGTGACGGCCAGCACCCAGGCGTCCGAGCCCGTGTACGGCATCCCCAGCTCGTCGAACAGCGCGGGGAAGAAGGCCTCGCGGAACCGGCCGCGCCGGCCCTCGGCGGCGTCGCGCAAGGCCTGGCCGTCCAGGGTCAGCTCGCTCCAGGTGTAGGTCGTTTCTTCCGGCAGACCGTCGGGGTTGAGGGCCGGATACCAGACCGTCGCCGCCAGCGGCTCCTCCCGGT
>JAAXXJ010000029.1 GCA_013334545.1 Nitrospirota bacterium
TGTCTTCGGGTCCAAGGGGCATGCAGTTTCCGTTGAATTGAAACAACTGAGAACAACATGGGGCAGACATAGATATTGAGATTTTTTCACAGGAAGGTTTTAGGCCTACCTCTCCGCTACCCCCGTGGATGGCAACTGACGTAAATACTTGAAAACTTTACTACAAGCTGGATTAAAGGGCAAGGAAAGAAATGGGGCTAGTCGAGGGTCTTAGCAGACAAAATAGGCGGTCCCCTGAGGAAACAGCCTGGAAATAGTCTCTGCTTTGCAGACTTTCTTTATAGCCTATTTCTATGTGCGAGGCAATTCAGAGGAGATCAACGCCCGAATGTCATCGACGCGCCAACATGTGCAGCGGGCTGACAACTTCACTGGCTTGGGATACCTGCCGGCCTTAACGCCAGCCCACCAGGAACTTTTGCTAATGGGGATGATCGGCTGGATCCCTTTTTTCTTGTCACCCAGAATCTGCGATAACCTCATGAGACCGTATTCCGGAAGACTATGTGTTCTGCTCTCTGCATTCATAGCTCGTACCCTCCTTTATTCACCAAATCAGTTACAATGGCGATTACAAAAAACTATATCATAGAATACTGAAACGACTTACTGATTGTGGATTAGGTGCAGAGAAGAGAGAGGAGAAGTACCGAAGTCTTAGATTGAATGGTGGTCAAAAAAATCGAGGGCTGGAACTCGAATTCCGGCACGAAACCGGCACGAGTATTTCAGCCCTCTTTCTTTATAATTTCAACTACTTAAATGGTGGAGGCGGCGGGAATCGAACCCGCGTCCGAAAACCATCAACCGAAAGCTCATACATGCTTATCCCCGCCTTTGATCTCGCCTTCTCCGTCGCCTTGGGGAGAGCTACGGTGTCGGCCAGCCCGGAGATTCTCGCCCTTCCGCTCCGGGCTGCACGGAAGGACCAGCCTGAGTGTGACGTCCCGTTAGCCGTTCAGGCACCAGCCAGGGGACGCGCTACTTAGTTCTTAAGCAGCGTATGCCAGTTCGTTGTTGGCAGTTGTAGCATGATGGTGTATTTACGTGGCCAACCATCATCCACGGCATGCAACTTTCGATATCACGATCCCCGTCGAAGCCTGTCGCCCCCCTTTTTAAAGAATCAACTACCTGACACGGAGACAGGGTGACGTGGGGACAAATGCCCGTATCGCCTTCCTCTTTGTTCTCCGTGTTACAACTCTTCATATTCATGATAACCTATTGCTTGGCGTTATTCAACAAACGAATGACGTCTTCCTCGCTCATACCGAAGATCTTTATGCGTTTTTCCCGGGATATGTGGCCGGAGACGATCTCGACCTGCGACTTGCCGACGGAGAGGGTGTCGGAAAGAAATTTGACCAGGGCCTCGTTCGCAGCGCCGTCAACGGGCGGCGCCGTTAGTCTGATCTTGAGAGAACCGTCCTGCATGCGGGAGACGCCGTTCTTCGAGGCACGGGGCTGGATCCGGACGGAGAAGGTGGCGCTGAGGTCAGTCTGCTTTTGCTTCCGGCTGCTCGGCCTTCCCTTCACCGCCGCCCTCCTCGAAATGGGCCATCTCCAGGTGCATATGGATCATCTTTTTCATGTCCTCGAGAAAGTGGTGCTTCTGGCGCCGCAGCTCGATGATCTCGGATTCCAGCTGGAGCTTCTCCTCCCGGGCGCGCTCAAGGGTCTGCTGATACTTGATCTCGGCGTCCTTCACCATGAGCTGCGCCTCTTTCCGGGCGTTCTCACGGATGTCCTCGGCCAGCCTGTGCGTCGAGATCATGGTGCTCTTGAGCGTGTCCTCCCGGTCCCGGTAGTCCCGCATGCGCTCATCATAGGTGTCGCGGAACTCGCGAAGCTCGGTCACCTCGCGTACGAGGCCCTCCATCTCCTCGCGCACCACGTCGAGGAACGCCTCGACCTCGGTGCGTTCATAGCCGCGGAAGGCGATGTGGAACCGTTTCTGCTGGATATCGAGCGGTGTTACCTTCATGGCACGTTCTCCCTTTCCTCAGCGCATGGAATAGCCGATACGGACCAGCGTGTCGACAACGGCGATCTCCAGGAAATAGATGATCAGGATCGCAATGAGCGGCGAGAGATCGATCCCCAGCCGGTATGCCGGCACCAGCTTCCGGAGCGGCCTGAGCACCGGTTCGGTGATCCGCGTCAGGAACTGGACGATGGGATTATAGGGGTCCGGGTTCACCCAGGACAGGAGCGCCCGGATGATGATGACCCACATATAGATATTGAGAACAACGCCCAGTACCTTGGCGATTCCCAGAATGACGTTACCGAATACGAACATTACTCCTCCTTACGATGCTGACAAGTCCCCGCGTCTCCCCGTCTCCCTGCCCCGGCGTCGAGCATTATCAGCTACTTCCCCAGCTCCTTGCTCCTCGCCGTCGCCGCCTCCACTGCGTTTATGAGCGTCGCCCGCAGCTTGCCCTTCTCGAGCATATGCAGCCCTTCTATGGTCGTGCCGCCCGGGGAGGTCACCATGTCCCGCAGCTTTCCGGGGTGTTCATGGGTCTCGAGCACCATCTTTGCCGCGCCATAGACCGTCTGGGCGGAGAGCTCGAGCGCGAGCGGCCGAGGAAGGCCCGCCTTGACGCCGGCGTCCGTCAGCGCCTCAATGATCGTAAAGACGTATGCCGGCCCGCTGCCCGAGAGGCCTGTCACCGCGTCCATGAGCTTTTCTTCGACCACCACGGCCCGGCCGACAGCGCCGAAGATCTGCTGGGCGGTCATCATGTCCGACGCTGTGGAGATCGACCCGGCGGCAAGCGCGGCCGCGCCGGAAAGCACCAATGCAGGAGTGTTCGGCATCACCCGGATGACCCGGGGCTTCTTCGTCAGCATCGTCTCGATCCGGGCGATGGTCACCCCCGCTGCGATCGAGATCACGAGCTTCTCCTTGTCCGCCACAGGCTCGATCTTGGACAGCACCACGTCGATGATCTGGGGTTTCACACAGAGGAGGATGATATCGGCCTGTGCCGCGGCGTCCCGATTGCTCCTCTGGACGACGATCCCATAGGTCTTGTTCAGATGATCGAGCCGCTCGGTGGAGACGTCGGACACGAGGATCCGGTCCGATTTCGCGACCCCTGCAGCGAGCATCCCCTTGATGAGCGCCTCGGCCATGTTGCCGCCGCCGAGAAAGGCGATCTTTTGGTCTAAGGCCATACAACCTCCAAAGTCAGCTTCTTTACCACGGAGGCACGGAGACACAGAGAACTGCAATACAAAATGATTTCAGTTCTTGTCGATAGAAACCTCTGTGACCTCTGTGTCTCTGTGGTATATTTTTTGTGCTCTTATCTCTCTCCGAATATCGCCGTTCCTACGCGCACCAGCGTCGCGCCTTCCTCGATCGCCACCTCAAAGTCGCCGCTCATGCCCATGGACAGCTCGTTCATCGAAATGCCGGCGATCCCTTCCTTCCGGACGGCATGGGCCAGGTCCCGCAGCTTCCGGAAATAGGGGCGTGAGTCCTCAGGATCATTCGAGAGCGGCGGCATGGTCATGAGGCCCAGGACCCTGATGTGCTTCAGCCCCGCCGCTTCCCTGACGAGCCGCACAGTGTCCCCGATGCTCACGCCTGCCTTGGCCGCCTCACCCGCGATGCTCACCTCGATGAGGACGTCCTGTACCTTCCCGTTCTTGGCGGCCTGCTTATCGATCTCCATTGCGAGTACAAGGTTATCGACGGAATGGATGAGATCGAAGAGCTTCACCGCGTACTTCGCCTTGTTCGTCTGGAGGTGGCCGATCAAGTGCCAGCTCGCGATCCTGCCGAGCGCTTCGATCTTCTCCTTCGCTTCCTGCACGCGGTTCTCGCCGAGGACCGAAGCCCCGGCCGCGGCCGCCTCGCGGATGCGGTCAAGGTCCACGGTCTTGGTAACGGTCACGAGCCGGATTGCTGAGGGGTCCCTGCCTGCTCGCCGCGCCGCGGCGGCTAATCGGTTCTGGACCGCTTTGAAATTCTCAGCAACAGACATAAGGGCCTATGCAACCACGGATGAACACAGATAACAATATGACCATGCCATTGGCAGTGAACCTTTGGCACGGATAACTTCTGATAAAAACCCTGATAATAGCGGATAGGGCATAAGATTTGGCATTAGTGTAGATCCAAGCCAAAGACCGATCATGCCTCTTCAGGCGGTTCCTCCGCCCTGATCCGTGTCAAAATCGCCTTTGACCTTATCTTGTTCATCCGTGGTTCCGTGCTCTTTCACGGCTTCAGCATGATCACCGACAGCATCCTGCCCGTCCTGCCCTCCGCACGGAAGGAATAGAACAGCTCCTTCCTGCAGGATGTGCACATGCCGGCGGCGTGAATGTTCTTTTCCGCTAGGCCGACCTGCATCAGTTCGATGTGGTTCGCCTTCACGAGATCAAGGCTCCACCGGTCCTTCCCCTGCGGCTCAGAAACTTCCCGCCAGAACGAGAAGGCCGCTTGCACCGGCCCCATGACCGGCTCGTCCACCTCGTAGCACTCCGGACCGATAGCGGGGCCAATGGCGGCGATCAGCCGGGACGGCTCGGAGCGGAACTCCTCGTGCATCCGATAGACCGCCTTCTGGACGATCTTCTTCACCGTGCTCCTCCATCCCGCGTGCACCGCGGCCACGGCCGGCCTCACCGGGTCGAAGAGCAGGATGGGCACGCAGTCGGCGGTCTCGACGCCCACGGCGATCCCCGGGACATCGGTCATCAAAGCGTCGGCATGGACGGACCGGGCCCCCCGGATGTTCAGCTCATCGATGCGGATGATGTTCTCTCCATGCACCTGGTTCACCATCGCCACACGGTCGATATGGATTCCGAAGGCGTGTGCAACTGCGCTCCAGTCGTCAGGCTGCCTGACGCCGTTGCTCTTGGCGCCCAGCCCGCCGTGCCTCGTGGTAAAGGCGTGGAGGAATCTCCCTGTCTTGTCCAGGGCCGGTACCGTCAGGTACTCCATCTCGCTGACCGATCCGGCGATGGTGCTTTTTTTATGATGGGACTTGACCGTGCTCATCGTTCTCTTCTTTTGTTAAAGCTCCCTGCGGCAGGCTGCAGGGAATCTTCGGTCCTCAGGGTAGGATGTGTATCCTATGGATAGATTGCTCATGGATTTAAGCTCCCTATGGATAGCTGCATGGAGCTTCGATCCTCAGGGAAGTTCGTTATTCTAATCGCTCGCTAACCCCGCGGGGAACTGCGGGGAATGCGCTCGCTCCTGGATTTAAGCGCAGGCCCCGCAGGTCCTGCACGTTCCGACCTTACAGGGCGGCGTGTATCTGCCCTCCAGCGCCCGCGTGTGCTCGCTCTTAAGATATTCTTTTCTCACCCCTATGTCAATGAAATCCCAGGGAAGGACCTCGTCGAACGACCGTTGCCGCGTGACGTAGAACGCCATGTCGAACTTGAGATCGCGGCATGCTGCCTTCCAGTCGCCTCCCCGCTCATGGGCCGCCTTGAGAAGCTTGCCGACCCGACGGTCGCCGCGCGACAGGAGCGCCTGGATGGACTCCCACTTGGGAAGGTCGTGGATCATGTTCATATTGCCGATCTTCTTCACCGCCTTTTCGAGCTGGCGCTGCTTACGGTTCAGGTCTCCCACCTCCTCCATGGGCTCCCACTGGAACGGCGTGAATGGCTTGGGCACGAAGGAGTTCACGGACAGCGTGATCCTGCCGATCCTGCCGGCGGGCCGCGCGTGCCTGAGCTGGACATTGTGCACTTGTTCGGCGAGGGCGATGATGGCGTCGATGTCCTCCTGCGTTTCCGTCGGCAGGCCGATGATGAAATATAATTTGAGATTGGGGATGCCCGCGCCGAAGACCAGGTCGGCGGCGCGCAGGATATCCGCTTCCGTTACCCCCTTGTTGATCACCTTGCGGAGCCGCTCGGAGCCCGCCTCGGGCGCGATGGCAATGGTCTTATGGCCGCTCTTCGCCAGCCGTTCGATGAGCGGCCGGCTGAGCGAATCGGCGCGCAGGGACGACACGGACAGGCTTCCCTGTATCGATGAACAGAGGTCGTCGATCGCAGGATAATCGGACAGGGCTGACCCGACGAGGCCGATCTTTCCGCAGCGTTCGTCAGCCTGTTTCGCCTGCGCCTGCCCTCCCTGTGCCGAAAGGTTCCGCGGCGGGAGGTAGATGTAGCCGGCCATGCAGAACCGGCAGTGCCGTCCGCATCCCCGCGTCACCTCGGCGAGATGCATGTCGCTGAACTCGGTGTCAGGCGTGAGGATGACCGTGGCTGCCGGCTTGCCGTTGATGTCCGCGACGCGCCGCTTCTTGATGATAGCCGGGGCCTCCGGTATGAGCGGCCTCCGCTCCCGGACCGTGCCGTCATCGTTGTACGCGATCTCGTAGAATTCGGGGATATACGCGCCCGGTATCGAACAAAGGGCGCGAAGCAGCTCCTGCCGGCCGTGACCCCGGTTCGCCTTGTAGGCATCGAGAAACTCTCCGGCAACCTCCTCGCCTTCACCCACGATCGCCACATCAAAGAGGTCCGCAAGAGGCTCGGGATTGAAGAACGTGCAGATGCCGCCGAGGACAAGCAGCGGATCTTCCCCCGTCCGCTCTGTTCTGTCCGGAGCGATGCCCGCCAGCCGCAGCATCTTGAGCACGTTCAGATAGTCCTGCTCGAACGAGACGGAGAAGGCGAGAATGTCGAAGTCCCGAACCGGCCGCCGGGTCTCGAGCGCAAAGAGCCTCGTACCTGACCGTTCGTACTCCGGAAGGTCGGCTTCATCAGGCAGGAACACGCGCTCGCATGCCGTGTCACGACGCTGGTTCAGGACAGAATAGACCTGGTGCACGCCGAGGTTCGACATGCCCACATGGTAGGTGTTGGGATAGGCCAGGGCGATCTCGACGTCGGCCCCCCGCGCCTTGAAGACGGTCCCCTTCTCCGCGGCGAGCAGCGCTTCGGCCTTTTCCTTGAGCCCTCTGGACATATGCGATTATACTATGCTTTCGCGTATGAGCGCAAAACAAAACCCGGCGTGGGCCGGGCTCGCCTGCGTATACCTTCTCGATCCCGGAGCACGAGCGTGAACAAACGCCTTCTTGCTTAGCACGCGGAGCACCGGGCTGCCCAAAAAAAACTATTCTTTTTTTACCCGTCCCTTCCCCGATGCTCCAAAAAACTTGCAGTGCTTCGATGCTATCCCGTATAATCAGCTACCCATGCCGGAACAGAGCTCTCTCGACAACGTCAGCATCGTGCTCGTCAACACCAAGGCGCCGGCCAACATCGGTTCCGTTGCCCGGTGCATGATGAACACCGGGCTGTCGCGGCTCATCCTCGTGCGGCCGCCCGAAGACAGGCAGGACGATGCCATGAAGCTCGCTGCGGGGGCCGGGAAGGTCCTGCTCGAGGCAAAAAAGTTTGAGACGCTCAGGGATGCCGTGGCTGACCATCAGCTTGTGATCGGCACCTCCCGGCACCTGAGCCGCCATCGAAGGAACATCCACTCTCCGCGAGACGCTGCCGGATGGATCATCCCGCTGCTCGGAAGGAACCGCATCGCCCTGGTCTTCGGCAGGGAGGTGAACGGCCTCGAGAAAGAGGACCTGTCCCTCTGCCATGAGCTCATCGCCATTCCCTCTTCTGAAGCGTTCCCGTCGCTCAACCTTTCCCATGCAGTCATGGTGATCGCCTACGAGCTGTTCCTTGCGGCCCATGCCGGCCTGCCTGCTGACGAGCGGGCCCTTGCCCGGTCAGACGAGATCGAACGCTTCTTCGGTCACCTGCAGACCGCGCTCCGTCATATCACGTTCCTCGACGATGCGAACGCCAAGCATATGATGTTTTCGCTCCGCCAGCTCTTCGGCAGGGCCCGCCTTGAGCCGCGCGACGTGAAAATCCTGCGCGGAATCCTCTCCGCCGTTTCCGGTACACCTGAGCGAAAAGACGGCTAACGCCGCAGCTTTATATCATCTCCAGCCTGCATTTTTGACGTGCCTCCCAACCGCAGCGACAGCATCACTGCTTTGAGACTCCCGTCTTATTCTTGAGACAAAAGCCGCTCTGAAAAGACCACAAAGCCCTGTATTGTGAAGGATTTGTATTTGGCAATGTATTTGCTATTTATGCTATCAAGCGCATCGTCCCTTATGCTTCATGACATACTTATGCGAGGTGATTACCATGGCGATACCCATTGACCAAAAGAACGCAACGACGATCAAGATCAACTGCTGGGAGTTCAAGAAGTGCGGCCGCCAACCGGGAGGGCATAAGGAAAAGGAGCTGGGCACCTGCCCGGTGACTATTCACGGCAATCTGGACGGCGCCCATGAAGGGAAGAACGGAGGAAGGGCCTGCTGGGTGATCGCCGGATCGCTCTGCGGCGGCAAGATCCAGGGGACCTACGCGCAGAAGCTGCTCAACTGCTGGCGCTGCGAGTTCATGAACCTCGTCAAGCAGCAAGAAGAACCGCAGGAGTTCGGCTTCTCGGCGACGCGGCTGGGCATCGAGAAGACGCTCGAAAAGACGAAAGAAAAAGAGCTCCATCAGGCCGCAGAGCCTGAACATCATTATGCAAAGGGGAATCATCAGCAATGGGAAAGATAAACTGCTGGGAGCACAAGAAGTGCGGGCGTCAGCCCGGCGGGCACAAAGCCAGTGAGCTCGGCATCTGCCCCGTGACCGTCCACCAGGACCTTCATGGCGCCCACGACGGCATGAACGCCGGCAGGGCATGCTGGGTCGTCGCGGGCTCGCTCTGCGGCGGCAAGATCCAGGGGACCTACGCGCAGAAGCTCACCAACTGCTGGCGCTGCGACTTCATGAACACGGTGAAGAAGGAAGAAGAGCCCGCGGAAACCGGATTCACGGCAACGCGGCTGGGACTGGAACGGGTATTGGAAAAGAAAAAAGCCGGAACGACCGCTCATCCGGTGAATTCCGACCACTAGGGGTCCTGCCCGAAACGCACGCTTTCACACTTCCCTTCGTCTAACGGTTAAGAGGCTGTCACGAAGGGGATTTTTGTCCCCGCGGCCATGATTAAGTCGGATAGGTCGCGGAGAACGGTGCCGATTTCCTTATCAGACAGTGCCTCAGGCAGAATGGCCTGGTGCCCGTGAAGCACCCACTATGTTCCGCTTTTCATGGTGCATGCCGCGAGCATTACGGCCGACAGGACCGCGAGAATGACAGCGATGCGCATGGTCTCCTCGGCTCCCGGTGCTCCCCGGTCAATCGGCAGCGCGCCGCAGATATGCGGGCAGGTCCAGGTTCTCTTTCGATCCGAAGAGGTCGCCGGTGGCGTTGGACGCCGCTTCCCGACCCCGCTTGAACGCGGCGGGCCGGTCCACGACCTGCCGCTGCTCCTTCTGCATCAGTTCCTTGAGGTTCGCGGGGTGCTTCACCAGGCGCCTGACGCCCTCTTCGTCGAATCCCGTGGCGATGACCGTCACCTTGAGCTCCTCGCTCATGTCCTCGTTGTCCACCATGCCGAAGATGATGTTCGCGTCCGGATCGGCCTCGGCCTTGATGACCCCCATCACCTCGTCGATCTCGGTGATGCCCATATCGCTGCCGCCGCTGATGTTGATCAAAGCAGCCCGTGCGCCCTTGATGGAGCCGTCCTCGATCAGCGGGCTCGAGATCGCCTTGTGCGCGGCCTCAACGGCCCTCCCCGGGCCCTTGGCGATGCCCATGCCCATGACGGCCCTCCCGCGGTTGGTCATAACGGTCTTCACGTCCGCGAAGTCCACGTTTACGCGGCCCGGCACCAGCACCACGTCGGAGATGCCCTTCACCGCCTGCACCAGCACGTCGTCGGAGAGCTTGAAGGCCTCCCCGATGCGGGTGTTCTTCTCGGAGAGGTTGATGAGCCGGTCGTTGGGGATCACGATGAGCGCGTCCACGTTCTTCTTGAGCTCGGCGATGCCTTCCTCGGCGTAGCGCATCCGCCTGACGCCCTCGAAGCTGAAGGGCCGGGTGACCACGCCAACCGCGAGCGAGCCGACCTCACGCGCGAGCTTCGCGATGATGGGCGCCGCGCCCGTGCCTGTCCCGCCTCCCATGCCCGCTGTGATGAAGACCATCTCGGTCCCTTCCAGGATGGCCTTGATCTTGTCGATGTCCTCGAGGGCCGCGTTCCTGCCGACCTCGGGATTGGCCCCCGCGCCCCGTCCCCGCGTGAGCTTCGAGCCGATCTGGAGCTTGTTGGGCGAATCGGTCCGGTCGAGGGCCTGCCGGTCCGTGTTGGCGGCCACGAACTCCACCCCCTGGATCCCCGCCAGCACCATGGTGCTCACCGCATTGCCTCCGCAGCCGCCCACTCCGATCACCTTGATCCGGGCCGGCAGTTTCTGCTCGTCATCGAACTGGATCATCGTCGCCTCCCTCCTTTCATCGCCGCTTGCCTCGCCGGCGACGAACTCCATGATGTCCTGGAACCGCATTTCCATATTATCGTCCATGGCATGCTCTCCTGAATTTTTCGTGGATCCCCTTTTCATAGCGCGTCCCTCCGTCACAGTAAGTCGCTTATCGCCTTCAGGATCCTGTTCATGATCCCGCCGCCGCTGAACTTCCCCGGCGATACCTGGTGGTTCTCGGCGCCGTAGAGCACGAGCCCCACACCCGTGGCGTAGATCGGGCTGTTCACCACGTCCATCAGTCCTCCGATGTTCTTCGGCGCGCCGCGCCGGACCGGCATGCCGAGATACTTCTCCGCGGCATCCTGGATCCCCTCCATCAGCGCGGTCCCGCCGGTGAGCACGACCCCCGAAGCGATCAGGTCCTCGGAGCCGGTGCTCCGAAGCCGCTGCTGCACCAGCTCGAAAAGCTCGGCGATCCGGGGCTCGATGATCTCGCACAGGATCTGGCGGGACAGGAGACGGGGAGGCCTGCCGCCCGTCGTCGGGACCTCAAGGGTGTCCTCGTGCCTGACCAGGGAAGCCATGGCGCAGCCGTGCTTGATCTTGATCTTCTCGGCCTCCGCCGACGGCGTGCGAAGGCCCACGGTGATGTCGTTCGAAACGTGGTTCCCTCCGACGGGGATGACCCCGGTGTAGCAGAGGCTCCCGTCGCGGAAGAGCGCCATGTCCGTGGTCCCGCCGCCGATGTCCACAACGCATACGCCGATCTCCTGCTCTTCCTGGGTCAGCACCGCCCGGCTCGACGCCAGGGGCTGCAGCACCACGTCGTTCACCTGCAGGCCGGCACGGGAACAGCTCTTGATGATGTTCTGGATGGCGGTCTCGGCCCCGGTGATGATGTGGACCTTCACGTCGAGCCGAGTCCCCGACATACCAAGGGGCTCCTTGATCCCGTCCAGGTCGTCGATGACGAACTCCTGGGGCAGGATGTGGAGGATCCGCTGCGTGCCCGGGATGTTGATGGAGCTGGCCGTATCGATGGCGCGCGCCACGTCGGCCGCACCCACCTCCCGGTTCTTGATCGCTGCGACGCCCTTTGACTCCATGCCCTTGATGTGGTCGCCCGAGATCCCGACATAGACGGAGTTGATCTGGACGCCGGACATGAGCTCGGCCTCCTTAACCGCCTTCTTGATGGACTCCACGGTCCGGTCGATGTTCACCACCACGCCCTTCGAGAGGCCGTTGGACGGGCTGATGCCGATGCCGATGATGTCCACCTGGCCGTCCTCTTTGACCTCGCCGACAATGGCGCAGACTTTGGTCGTCCCCAGATCGAGGCCCACGATGATATTGTTCGGTTTCTTCGCCACGGTACACCCCCTGCTTTGAGCATACAACCGAGGTTAGGAGGTTAGGATGTTGGGAGGGTGGGAAACATTGCGCAGAAGCCCAACTCGCCGCCTAACTTCCTCTCTTCCTATCTTCTCACCTTCGCGCTTTTCGCTACCATCACCGCCGCCTGACGCTCGGGCCGCAGTTCCATGTAGGAGTACTCGAGGCCGCGCTGCCGCATGTCCGCGGCGATCTCGCCCAGCCGCTTCAGCTTTTCCCCGTAGTTCCCGCTGCCCATGCGGAACTCATGGTCCGCATAGACAATGGCGATGGTCTCGGGAGTGTCCGCCTTCACGGTCACTGCCCCCGGGTCCCATCCGCCGCGCGCAGCGAGCTCTTGCGTCAGCTCCAGAGCCTCAGCCACGGCGCGTGCGGTCACCGCCTCACGGGGCACAGCGCGACAGTCCCGGACCGCAATGACCGGAAGGCCCGCGGCTGCCGCTTCATCTTTCGGGACCGGCACCATGACCACGCCCTCGCCGTCAATGAGGAAACGTCCGTTCGCCGCCTGCAACACCGCCCGGGGCGTCCGTTCCGCGAAGATCATGCTGATCCGGTTCGGCAGACTTCGCTCGATCCTGACCTCGCGGACCCAGGGATTTGCCAGCGCCCTCCGGGTCGCGGCATCCAGGTCGACGCGGAAAACGTTCTGACCGGTGAACATCCCGGCAAGCTCCCGGATGTCCGCGTCGCCCACCGAGCGTACGCCCCGCACGTCTACGCCGGCGATCTGGAACATCTCGGCAGTGGTCAGCCAGCGGTACGCTTCCCACCCGCCGTAGCAGAGCCCTGCGGTCAGCAGGACCGCGAAGATCGCGCCCAGTGCGCCTTTCTCCGCGCTGCTGCGCCTGGCAGGACCGCGACCTGCGTTCAGCCGCTTCGTCGTAGTACGCCGGTTCGCCGTGCGGTAGCCCCGCGGGACCTTTACGTTCTTATAGTCTTTCATGCTCTTTGTAAGTCATTGTATGAAAAATCTTTGACACTGATAAAACCGGATAAAAGTCGGACAACGGCGGATGTATCAGCAAGTCGTAACCCGGCAATTGACTGCTTTGGATCTCATCCGCTTTTATCATGATGTTGATCCGCCCTTATCCGTGTCAAAATGCATTTTCTCGTCTTTTCAACCTGCAATCGCCAAGCGCAGGATCTCCTCCACCAGGGACGGGAAGGGGATCCCCGCGCCCTGGGCGATCTCGGGCAGCAGGCTCGTGGCCGTCATGCCGGGCAGCGTGTTCACTTCAAGGATAAAAGGAACGCCGTCCTGGCCGATGATGAAGTCCACCCGGCTGTAGCCGCGGCATCCCAGCGACCGGTGGGCCAGGAGCCCCGCGTCGAGCGTCCGCCGGTATACCTCGTCCGGGATGCGCGCGGGAAAGAAGTGCTCCGACCCCCCCTTCTCGTACTTTGCCTTATAGCTGTAGAATACGTCCTTCGGCACGATCTCGATGGCGCCGAGGGCCCGCTCTCCCAGGATCCCGACCTGGACCTCCATGCCCTTGATGTATTTCTCGACGATGATCTCGGGATCGTACTGGAATGCCAGCTTCGCCGCGGGCTCGAACTGTTCGAAGCCGTTGACGATGCTCACGCCTACGCTGGACCCTTCGGAGCTCGGCTTCACCACCAGCGGGTAGCCGATCTCCTTCTCCGCTGTTCTGAGCGCTTCCCGATCTCCGCGCGATACGGCCATGAACGGCCCCACAGGAAGTCCATAGGCCCGGAACAGGGTCTTGGAAACGATCTTGTTCATGCCCATGGCTGAGGCAAGGATCCCGGACCCCGTGCAGGAGATCCCCATGATCTCGAGCAGCCCCTGGATGGCGCCGTCCTCTCCGAACTTGCCATGGAGCGCATTGAACGCGGCTTCGATGCCCGCCTTCCGGATCTGCTCCCCCGCGTCCCGCCCCACATCGATGGCGACGGCATCATAGCCCAGGTCAACAAGCGCCTTCAGCACCGCGGCGCCCGAGGCGAGGGACACCTCCCGTTCGGACGACAGCCCTCCCATCAACACGCCGATCTTTTTCTTCGTCACGAGAGCCATGTCACGCCTTTCGCCGCAGTAACCTCGATCAGGACCTTGACTTCCCCGACCCGCCTGTCCCCGAATGATGGAAGTTCCCTGCAGCAAGCTGCAAGGAATCTTCGATCCTCAAGGAAGTACTATTCTAATCGCTCGCTAACCCCGCAGCAAGCTGCGGGGAATGCGCTCGCTCCTGGATTCAATCGGGAACGCCCCTTGACCTTGGACCCTCGCCATCTCAATCTTCTCCGATGATCTTGATCTCCGGCTCAAGCCGTATCCGGTGCATCTCGAGCACCTTTTCCCGGATGGCCTCCATGAGAGCCAGCACATCGGCCGCTTTTGCGTTCCCCGTGTTCACGATGAAGTTCGCATGCATGTCCGAGACCATCGCGCCGCCGGCGGCACGGCCCTTGAGGCCCGCCTCCTCGATGAGCTTGCCGGCAGCTTCGTCCATGGGGTTCTTGAACACCGAGCCGGCGTTCGGCAGGCCCCAGGGCTGCCGGGCCTTCCGCTGCTCCATGAGCCTCTTGACCTGAGCCTTGATCTTCTCGGCGTCTCCGTGCCGCAGGATGACCTTGGCATCGAGCACGATATGGCCGGGAGGCACGTTCGCCGTCCGGTATCCGAAGCCCATCTCATCGCGGTGCCGGAGGACCGGTTCGCCCGACGGGGCAAGCAGCGTCACCGTGTCGACGACATCGCCGATCTCGCCCTGCGCCGTGCCTGCGTTCATGCATATCGCTCCGCCCACCGTACCGGGGATCCCGGTCACGAACTCAAGACCCGTGAGCCCGCGCTCCACCGAGATGCTCAGGAGCCGCCCCAGGGCCGCGCCGGCCTCGGCATGGAGGAGCACGAACGACCCGCCCAGGGAACGGTACTCGCGGTCGACCTTGATCGCGGACATCTGCTGCAGGCTGATGACCACGCCGCGGAAGCCCCCGTCACGGACCAGCAGGTTCGTCCCGCCGCCGAGGACCACATAGGGAACGCCCTGCTCCCGGATTTCGGCGATCAGCGTGATCAGGTCTTCCCGGTCCGCCGGCACGACCAGCGCGTCAGCAGGACCGCCGATGCGGAAGGAGGTGTGGCTGCTCAGGGGTTCGTTCAGCCTTACCTCTCCCCGTACGTTTGCGAACTTCATTTCTTGAGCTCCTCGAGCACCGCTTCGCCCAGCTTCCATACATCGCCCGCCCCCAGGGTCAGGAGCAGGTCCCCCTTCCGGAGCGTACCGGCAAGGTGCTCCACTGCCTGTTCCCTGCCTCCGATATACGCTGCATCCTTGTGTCCGTAGTTCCTGATCCCCTCGTACACCACCTGTCCTGAAACGCCCGGGATGGGCTGTTCCCCCGCGGCGTAGATGTCCAGGATGATGACCTTGTCCGCCTGGTTGAATGCGGTAAAAAAATCCTCGAGCTGGTGCTTGGTGCGCGTATACCGGTGGGGCTGGAACACGCAGACCACCCGCCGGCCGAGTGCCGCCTTGGCCGCGGCCAGCGTTGCGCGGACCTCGGTTGGGTGATGGCCGTAGTCGTCCACAACGAGGACGCCCTTCGCCTCGCCCTTGATCTGGAAACGCCGCTGCACGCCGCTGAACTCCTTGAGCGACCGGCGGATCACTTCGAGGTCGATTTCCAGCTCACGAGCCACGGCGATGGCGGCAAGGGCGTTGCTCACGTTGTGCATGCCCGGCACCGAGAGCTCGAACCACCCGAGGTCGCCCGTATGGTTCATGACGCGGAACTTCGATCCCAGCGGCAGGAGCGTCACGTCCTTCGCCTGGTAGTCCGCCTGGGTGCTTGTCCCGTAGGTAAGATAGCGCTTCTCGACCTTCGGCAGGAGCGACTGGATGTGCTTCTGGTCCAGGCAGAGGATCGTCACCCCGTAGAACGGCACCTTGTTGATGAATGCGAGGAAAGCGGCCTTGATCTCGTTGATGTCCTTATAGTAGTCCAGGTGCTCCTCGTCGATGTTCGTAACCACCGCGATGGTGGGCGACAGCTTCAGGAAACTGCCATCGCTCTCGTCGGCCTCTGCCACAAGGAACTCACCCTGGCCCAGCTTGGCGTTGGAGCCCAGGCTGTTGAGCTTTCCGCCGATGACCACCGTCGGGTCGATGCCGCCGGCCGCCAGCACCGTGGCCACCATTGAGGTGGTCGTGGTCTTCCCATGCGCGCCCGCAATGGCCACGCCGTACTTGAGCCGCATGAGCTCCGCCAGCATCTCTGCCCGCGGGATCACCGGGACGAGCTTCTCGCGCGCGGCAACGACCTCGACGTTGTCCTTCTTCACCGCCGACGAGATCACGACCACATGGGGCGACGTGATGTTCTCCGCCCGGTGGCCGATCCGGATATCGCCGCCCAGCTGCCGGAGCCTTTGGATCGTGTCCGACTCCCGGAGGTCGGAGCCCGAGACCTTGTAGCCGAGGTTCATCAGGACCTCGGCGATGCCGCTCATGCCGATCCCGCCGATGCCGACGAAGTGGATATGCTTAATCTTTTTGAACATGGTGTTTGCAGGCCCTCACGATCTCTTCCGCAGCGGTCGATGGCAGGGGGGACGGTGTCCCGCCTTCTCCGCGTGCGTACCGTTGTATCACTGCAGCCAGTTTCGATGGCGTCAGGTCCTTCTGGACGATCACCTCGCCGCCGCCCCGTTCTGCAAGCGACCGCGCGTTGTGTTCCTGGTGGTTGTCCGCAGCGAACGGATAGGGGATCAGCACTGCCCGCTTGCCGCAGACCGCGAGCTCGGCGACGGTCGTTGCGCCGGAACGCGAGACCACCAGGTCCGCCGCAGCATAGGCGCCGGCCATGTCGTGGATGTAGGGCAGCACTGCGGCCTTCACCCCAGCCCGTTGATAGCCGTCCTTCACGTCCTCGACGTCCTTCTCGCCGGTCTGGTGCAGCACCTGGAGGCCCGGGATGCCCTTCAGCTCCGGTGCCGCCTCCTTCATCGCCATGTTGATGGCATGAGCTCCGCCGCTGCCGCCCATGACAAAGACCGTGAACCGCGCCGGATCAAGCCCGAACGCGGCAACCGCCCGGTTTCGGTCGCCGCCGGTGATGCCCTTCCGCACCAGCGGCCCGGTCAGGACCTTCTTCTGCGTAGGAAAGAATCCCTGCTGGTCCCTCCCCGGAAAGCAGACAAACACGGTTTTCGCGAACCTGCCGAGCACCCGGTTCGCCAGCCCGGCATAGGAATTGGGCTCCACGATGATCAACGGGGCCCTGAGGAGCCACGCCGCAAGTGCCACGGGACCCGAGGCGTATCCGCCCACGCCGACCACCGCATCCGGCCGCTCCCGCCGGAGAAGACCTACGGACCGGAACAGGCTCCGCGGCATCGTAATGATCGTCTTGACGATGGACCGCGTACTCATGCCCTTCAATCGTCCGACGGTGATGAACTGCACGGGCAGCGATTCCTTCGGCAGCACCCGCGCCTCGATCCCCTGTTCGGTGCCGACGAAGAGCACCTCGTTCCCCGCCTCGGCCAGGACCTCGCGCGCGATAGCAATCCCCGGGTAGAGGTGCCCGCCGGTGCCGCCGGCCGCGATCACGACCTTCATCAGAGATCTGTCCACCGCAGAGAACGCAGAGTGGAGTTCTTGTCGAAAGCAAAGGATTGATCTTTCATGCTCAGCGCCCTCTGCGGTAAAAGATCTGCCGTTGTTCTAACCCGTTTCCTTCGATATGTTCAGCAGCACGCCTACCGCGGCCAGCGTGACCACGAGCGCGGACCCGCCGTAGCTTACCAGCGGCAGGGCGATGCCCTTGGTCGGCATGATGCCCGTGACCACAGCCATGTTGATCAGAGCCTGCACGCAGATGAGCGACGTGATCCCCAGCGCCAGCATCCTGCTGAACCCCTCGGCGTGGAGGGCGATGCGAAGCCCTCGCCACAGGATAACGCAGAACAGCGCCAGCACGAACGTCGCTCCGATCAGTCCCAGCTCCTCGCCGATCACGGCATAGATGAAGTCCGAATGCCGCTCGGGAAGGAAGAGCAGCTTCTGCCGCCCTTCCCCGAGCCCCCTGCCGAACACGCCGCCGCTGCCGAAGGCGAGGAACGACTGGATGATCTGGTGGCCCGCTCCCTGCGGGTCGTCCCAGGGGTTCAGGAACGACGTGATCCTCCGCAGCCGGTAGGCCTTCTGCGCAATCGCCAGGAGCGCAAGGAAGGCGGCTGAGAGGGAAAGGAGCCCGAGATGCGTAATGCGGGCCCCGCCGGCGAGCAGCATGAGTATGATCACGACACCCATGGCCATGACCGTACCGAAATCTGGCTGCAACAGGACCAGGCCGAGAAGGGTCCCGGTCACCACAAGTGCGGGCAGCAGGCCCCGTTGAAAATCCCGGATGAGCTCCCTCCTGCTGCTAAGGTATGAGCTCAGGTAAACGACAAGTGTGAACTTCACCAGTTCCGCAGGCTGGAAAGTGAGCGGCCCCGCCTTGATCCACCGCCGCGCGCCGTTGACCGTCCTGCCGACGCCGGGGAAGAAGGTCGCCGCAAGCAGCGCGAAGGACACGAGCAGGAGCACGGCGACCACCCGTTTGTTCGCCAGCATCTCATGGTCAACCCGCATGGCAACGATCATCAAGACCAGCCCGAGCGCCGCCCAGATGATCTGGCGCCGCATGAAGTACGTGGGATCGTTGTACGTGGTGAGGGCGACAACGCTGCTCGAGCTGTAGACCATGACCACGCCGCCGGCGAGCAGCACCATCACCGCCGTGAGCAGGATCCTGTCGTATTGTCCCCGTGATCCGACCATGCTTGAGTACTCGTGCTCCGCGCTCCGAACTCCCCCACTCGACGTTAGAGGTTCTTTACTGCTTCCTTGAACTGCCGCCCCCGGTCCTCAAAATCCTTGAACATGTCGAAGCTGGCGCAGGCCGGGGACAGAAGCACCACATCGCCGTTCGCGGCGCGCTTCGCGGCAAGCTGCACAGCGTCCTGG
>JAAXXJ010000030.1 GCA_013334545.1 Nitrospirota bacterium
AGCCGGCGCCGTGATCCCCCGGTAGTTCGCGACAGCCGCTTCGAGGGCTTCCCGGCCCATGACCGAGCAGTGCATCTTCTCGCGCGGAAGGCCGCCGAGATACGCCGCGATGTCGCGGTTCGAGATAGTGAGCGCCTCATCCAGCGTCTTTCCCTTGATGAGCTCCGTTAGCGCTGTTGAGCTGGCGATCGCCGATGCGCAGCCGAAGGTCTGGAAGCGGGCGTCGAGGATCCGGTCCGTGGCCCGGTCGATCCTGAGGAAGAGTTTTAGGGCGTCGCCGCAGACCATGCTGCCCACCTCGCCCACGGCGTCGGGATGCTCGATCTCGCCGACGTTCTTCGGGTGGAGAAAGAGCTCTTTGACCTTATCGGTATAGTCCCACATCGTTCGTTCCCCGTGACCGCTGAAGCGTTATATTCTTGCTGGAATTATATCAGGGACCACCTTTTCGTCCGGAGCCTGCGATAAAGGCCGTGACATCTTATGAATCGCCCTCCTATGCGTCAGCGTTGATTCACGGTCCTGCCCGCCGACGTGGCTTGCTTCCTCTGGTGCGCGTCCCGCACGGCGCTATACGCATCCGGCAGGCGTCGGGAGGCCGGCGATCTTGCAGGCCTGCTTTCCCGCACCGCTCGGGAACAGCTCATAGAGATATTTGGTGGTCGCTTTTTCCGGGCCGTACTTTTTGCTCAGCTCCTTCAACAGGATCTTGATCATTGGCGCGATTTTAAAGCGCTCGTAATAGAAGCGGAGGAAGTCGATGACCTCCCAGTGCTGTTCAGAGAGGTTGATGCCGTCAGCCGTCGCCAGATGCACAGCGACATCCCTGCTCCAGTCGTCCGGATCATTCAGATAACCACCCTCGCCCAGCGCGATCGTCCTGCCGTTCAGCGTGACCGAGTCCATGGCTAGGCCTCCTTTTTCCGAAAGTCTTCACCGTATCCCACGCGTCATGCGCTTCCAGCAGCCTGCGTGCAACCATCGCCGCTATACCAGAGGGCTCGGCTCCATTCCTCGATCCGCCGGAGCGTCGTCCGGAACAGCTCCTCTTCATGGAAGGCAAAGGAGTGGGGGGCGTCCGCTATGCTATGGAGCTCCTTGGGCTCGCCGGCGGCCCTGAACAGGTCCGCTGTCTGGCCGGGCAGGACCTTGGCATCGGCGGCACCTTGGATGAGGAGCACGGGACGGGGATTTATACTCTTAATATAGCGGGCGGGATCATGCCGGTCAAGGTCATGGAAAAAACCGGACTTGAGGAGGAATTGCTTGGAGTCGTTCCTGCATGCGATGGCGCCTCCCTGGCGCGCGGCGAGGATCGTTTCGCTGCCGAGGATCGCGGTGAAGACCGCTGTCAGGTCCGAGGCCGGGGCCCAGCAGACGACACCATGGACGCGCTCGTCGCCGGTAGCTGCGGCAAGGGCGATTGCGCCGCCCAAGCTGTAGCCGATGAGATAGACAGGTGATTCTTCCAGGCAGGGGATGGTGCGCGCGAATGTAATGGCACTCCCCAGGTCCTCGATCTCGCCGGTGACGGTCATGTCGGCGAACTCGCCCTCGCTGTCGCCGCTCCCGGCAAAGTCAAAGCGGAAAACGGCGAATCCCTGATCCCGCGCGCGGCGCGCGAACCTGACGAATAGACGGTTGTCGCTGACCTTGTCGTCCGTGAAGCCATGGGCCATGATAAGCAGCGGCGGCGTCGTTTCGCGGTGCGGAAAGTGAACGACCCCGGACAGGTTCTGGCCGCGGTTGTTCCTGAAGATGATGGGTTTTTCCTTGATCATGCCGGTTTCGTTCCTGGACCCGCGCCGGTCGATGCGGGGATATCGACGGCTCTGCTCATGCGGCCCGGGCGTCCACCCGGGCGATTAGGAAGATGCCGGTCTCTCCGAGGAGGTTCGGTAGGACCCGCACGACCCGTTCGCGCCCCAGAGCGATGCTGTTCCGGATCGGGATACCCCGTTTCCGGCAGTAGCCGGTGAAGTCCGCAACGCTCAGGAAGTGGAGGTTCGGCGAGTCATACCATGAATAAGGCAGGGAGGGGGTGACCGGGGTCCGCCCGCGGAGGCAGATCTGGAGCCGCGACGGCCAAAAGGCGAAGTTCGGGAAAGCGACGATCACTTCCCGGCCCACGCGCAACGCTTCTCCCAGTGCGCGGTCAGGCTGCCGGACCTGTTGGAGGCTTTGGTCGAAGATCACGTAGTCGAAGGAGCGGTCTCCGTACTCTGACAAGCCGGTATCGATGTCCCCGTGGAACACGCTCAGTCCTTTGGCGACGCATTGGTAGATCGACTTTTCGTCCTGCTCGAGCCCCTGGGCGCGCACGCCTTTCTCCAGCACAAGATGCGACAGCAGGGTCCCGTCGCCGCAGCCGAGATCGAGCACGGAGGCGCCGGTGCGCACCATGTCGACGATCTTTCGGTGCTCCAGCTTTACGCCGTCATATCTCGTCTTCGTCAACCGCTCTCCCTTGGGACACGCTATCCAGGAAATGCCTGATCAGATGGGTCTCCTCGTCCGTTTCGAGCAGGAACGCGTCATGCCCGTAGGTGGAGTCCACTTCACAGTAGGTCGCATCCAGCCCGGCGAGCTTGCAGGACTTCGCGATCTCCTGGGACTGGTAGGCCGGGTAGAGCCAGTCCGACTTGAAGGCCACGACCAGCGCCCGGGCGTCGACCTCCGACAACGCCTCCGCCAGCGGCCTGCCGCGTCCGGCGTCATAGAAGTCCATGGCCTTGGTGATATAGAGGTATGAATTGGCATCGAAGCGTTCCACGAAACTGTTGCCCCTGTGGTGGAGATAGCCTTCGACCTCGAAGTCCGCTGTGAACTTGAAGGGACGGCGGTCCTCCCGGAACCGCCTGCCGAACTTCACCTCCATGGACAGGTCGCTCATGTAGGTGATGTGGCCGACCATCCGCGCCACGGCGAGGCCCCGGCCCGGGAGCGGGCCTCCGTAGTAATTTCCTTCCTTCCAGTTCGGATCGGCCATGATCGCCTGCCTGCCTACCTCGTGGAAGGCGATCTGCTGCGGCGAGTGGCGCGCCGCCGTGGCGATTGCGATGGCGCTCTGGACGCGGCCGGGCCGCGAGACCAGCCATTCGAGCGCCTGCATGCCGCCCATGGAGCCGCCGGCAACGGCAAGGAGACGCTTGATGTCCAGATGGTCCATCAGCCTTGCCTGGGCGCTCACCATATCGCCGATGGTGATGACCGGAAAATCGAGGCCGTAGGGCCTGCTGGTCGCCGGATCGATCGACGACGGCCCGGTCGTGCCCTTGCATCCGCCGAGGACGTTCGAGCAGACGATGAAATACTTCTCCGTGTCGAAGGCCTTGCCCGGCCCGACCATGCTGTCCCACCAGCCGGGAGCCCCGGTCGCGCGGTCCTGGCCGGCAGCGTGCGCGTCGCCGGAAAGGGCGTGGCAGAGCAGGACAACGTTATTCCGCCCTGCATTCAGGCTGCCGTAGGTCTCGTAGGCGATGGTAACGGGCGACAGAACTTCGCCGCTCTCGAGCCTGAGGGTTTCGAACGTGAACGTCCGCGTCTCAGTCTCGCCGACTAAGCGACCGTTCCTCTGGATCGTACTGTTCGACACGACAATGCTCATGGGATAGTCCTGTTGTTCCACGCGAGTTCCCGCGTGGTGCTATGCCGCGGCCCGGGCGGCGGAACTCGCCTGCTGCAGCGCCTGATCGATGTCCTCGGTGATGTCCCGGACGTCTTCGATGCCCACGGCCAACCGGATGTAGTCCTCAGTCACGCCGGTCGCGCGCTGCTCTTCCGGCTTGAGCTGCTGATGCGTGGTGGAGGCCGGATGTATCACGAGCGATTTCACGTCGCCGATGTTGGCCAGGTGCGACAGGAGTTTCACCGAGTTGATGAACTTCTTGCCCGCATCGAGCCCGCCCTTGATGCCGAAGCCCACGATGGGGCCGAAGCCGTCGCGGAGGTATTTCTTCGCGAGGCCGTGGGCCGGGTGTTCCGAAAGACCGGGATAGTTGACCCAGCTGACCTGGGGATGCTTTTGCAGAAAGCGGGCCACAGCGAGGGCGTTCGAGGAATGCTTGCGCACCCTGAGCGGCAGGGTCTCGAGCCCCTGGAGAAAGAGAAAGGAATTGAAAGGGCTCAATGCGGCACCCAAGTCGCGCTGGAGCTGTACGCGCACCTTGATGATGAAGGCGATGTTGCCGAGACCGGGGAAGTTGCCGAAGACGTCCCAGTATTTCAGCCCGTGGTAGCTCGGGTCGGGCTCGGTGAACTCGGGGAACTTGCCGTTACCCCAGTTGAACTTGCCGGAGTCCACGATCACGCCGCCGATGGAGGTGCCGTGGCCGCCGATGTACTTGGTCGCCGACAAGGTGAGGATGTCTGCGCCATAGTCGATGGGCCGGACAAGCCCGACGCCCACGGTGTTGTCCACGATGAAGGGGATGTCCGCGTCATGGGCGATCTTCGCGATGGCCTCGAAATCGGGGATATCGAGCTTCGGGTTCCCGATGGTCTCTGCGTAGATGGCGCGGGTCCTCGGCGTGATCGCCTTCCTGAACTCCTCGGGCTTCGAGGACTCCACGAACTTCGTGCTCCGCCCCAGCTTGGGGAAGGTGTAGTGGAGCTGCTGGTAGGTCCCGCCGTAGAGGTTGTTCGCCGCGACGATCTCGTCGCCCACCTGCGTGATGGCCAGGAGCGCGAAGGTCTGGGCCGCCTGGCCCGATGCGACGCCGAGGGCGCCGACGCCGCCTTCCAGCGCCGCGATCCTGCGCTCGAACACGTCGTTCGTGGGGTTCATGAGGCGCGTGTAGATGTTCCCGAACTCCTTGAGCGCGAAGAGATTGGCCGCGTGGTCCGTGTCCTTGAACACGTACGAACTGGTCTGGTAGATGGGCACGGCGCGGGCGCCGGTTGCCGGGTCCGGGCTCTCCTGGCCCGCATGGATCGCGAGGGTATCGAATCTTCGTTCTGACATGGTTTCCTCCTGGATTTATTATTTCAACGCACGGTCATTGCCCGCGGTTCGTCACATTTTCTTTTCCGTTCGTTACTTCAGATATTCCTGGAACAGCCACGTCGAGAGATACCGTTCGCCTGTGTCGGGCAGGACCACGACGATGAGCTTGCCCGCGTTCTCCGGCCGCTTCGCAACCTCCACCGCAGCCCACATCGCCCCGCCGCAGGAGATCCCCACGAAGATGCCCTCCTCGCGGCAGAGCCGTCGCGCCATCTCGCCGGAATCCTCAGCGTTCACGAGGATGACTTCGTCCAGCAGCTCCTTACGCAGGACCTTCGGCACGAACCCGGGGCCCCATCCCTGGATCTTGTGCGGTCCGGGGCTTCCCCCGCTGATCACCGGTGACTCCTTTGGCTCCGCGGCGATCACCTGCAGGCCGGGCCGGCGCGGCTTTAGGACCTCGGCGCATCCCGTCACGGTCCCGCCGGTCCCGGTGCCGCAGACGAGGATGTCGATCTTCCCATCCGTGTCCCGCCAGATCTCCTCGGCAGTCGTCGCCCGGTGGATCGCCGGGTTTGCGGGATTCTCGAACTGCTGCAGGAGCAGGTACCGTCCGTCCGCCGCAGCCATCTCGTAGGCGCGCTTGATGGCCCCCTTCATGCCCTCGGAGCCTGGTGTGAGCACCAGTTCGGCGCCGAGGACCCGGAGGACCTGCCGCCGCTCCACGCTCATCGTCTCGGGCATGGTTAGGGTGAGCTTGTAGCCTTTTGCCGCAGCGGCGAAGGCGAGGGCGATCCCCGTGTTGCCGCTCGTCGGCTCGAGCAGGATGGTGTCGGGCCAGATCTTGTGCTCCCGTTCGGCCGCCTCGATCATCGAGACGCCGATCCGGTCCTTCACCGACGAGCAGGGATTGAAACTCTCGAGCTTCGCCACCACCTGCGCCGGGAGGCCCTGGGTGATACGGTTGATCCGGACCAGCGGCGTGTTCCCGATCGTCCTCGTGATGTCGTCGTGGATCTTCGCCATGTTCCTCTCTCCTTATTGAATAGCCGTCTGCAGATCCTCTGCCGATACGATGTCAACGAGGCAGCAGGCCGAGCAGAACAGCGCGTCGAAGGCGGGTGGGGCCACGATGAGGTCGATCTGTGCGTTGGCTGCATACGTCAGGATGTCATGGTGGTCAGTGATGGTCATGAAGACCGCGTTTGCCGGGACCCCGCAACCATGGTCCTGGATCGACGCGCGGACAGAGTCAAAGCACTGCAACGAGTCCTGCAGCGCCTGTTCGGATCCGCGCTTCCGGCGTTGATACACGTGCACGACGGTCAGCTTGCCGCGCGTCTCGAGGGCTTTCCCGATTCCATAGGTAAGCGCCGACTGCGAGTCTGGCGAGCCATCACTAGCGACTAATATATTCATGGTCCTCTCCGTATTTTCACTTCCCATTCCCGGTAAATCATCGCCGCTTTTCTACGAGCACCCGGAAGTGGCCGTTCTCCGGTTCCACATTCAGGACCCGGTGCCCTTCATCCTTCAGGCTCCTGCTCACGTTGACGATCGGTTCGCCGTCGTCGAGCAGGATTTCGAGCTGCTCGCCGGCCTTGAGCTTCTCGATGGCGAGCTTGGACCGCACGAAGTTCATGGGGCAGCAGACGCCGAGGAGGTCGAGGAGCGTGCTGTCCTTGGCGGCAGGCACCGGTGCCGCGGGCTCCGCGCCGCCGGCGTCCTTCGCCTCTGCAAAGATCTCGGCGAAGGCCTTGTCAACGCCGATGCGGTCCAGCGTGTGGCCGAAGCGCTCCTTCTTGTTTCCATGGGCGAGATAGAAACGGAAAGCGCTCTCGATATACCTGAGCAGCTCTTTTTTAGTTTCGATGAGCACCTTCGCGCGCGTGCCGAGCCGGGGTCTCTTACCCAGCGTGCCTCCGAGGAACAGCGTGTATCCGGTCTTCTTCGCGGTCCAGGCTGAGGTCGAGCAGTTCTTGATGCAGAGGCCGCAGTAGATACACTTCTTCTCGTCCAGGACGAACGTCGAGTCCTTCTCCTCGATGGCATTGACCGGGCAGATGGTGACGCAGAGCCGGCAGGAGATGCAGGCCTCCCGGTCCCATCCGGGCAGGACGCCGCCCATGACGCCGACGTCGTTCTCGATGGGCTTGGAGCAGCTGTTCGGGCAGCCCGAGACGCCGATCTTGAACTTGTGCGGTGCCGGCTGGCGGAAGTAGGCGCTGTCTAGCTCCGCGGCCAGTTCCTTGGTCTCCATGATCGCCGAGGTGCAGACCGCCGTGCCGGGACAGGCCACGATGCCGCGGCCCCGGGGGCCGCATACGCCGAGCACGATGCCATTCTCCTCGAGCTCAGTGCGCGCTGCCTCGAGATCATCGACATGGACGAATGGGATCTCCACTGCCTGGCGCGTGGTGAGATGGACCTCGCCCCTGCCGTACTTCTGCGATACGCGGGTAATGACACCCAGCTCTTCGGCGTTCAAGTCGCCGCCCACAGTCCTGAGCCTGATGAGGAAGGTGTCCTTCTGATTTTGCGCGATGATCCCAACGCGCTTGAGCTCGTCGAGGTTGGCCTTTTTTTCCGTTGCCAGTTCTCCCATAGCCTATCTCCCGGTGTGTGTGATTAATCAGGAACGAAGGTATGGAGCAAGGTAAGGGGAGAAAGGGGAACTCGCCCCATGCCTTCGTCCGGATTTGGAAAGCTATAGAGCAATAGCCGTGCCAGAGCGAAAATGCCAATAAATGGCCATTATTCTCTTGACAGGGCGAGCGGTCTGGATTAACAATATACAGCTTGTTTATATATTATACAGAGGTGATTTTATGCAGACGATCCTGTTATTGACCACACAGAGCGATCTTGCTGATGAACTCCGGCCGCTGCTGCCGAAGGGGCATAAGCTTGTCGTTGCCGGCCCGAGGCCGGCAACAGCAGAGGACGGTGATTCTTTCATATTCATTGACATCGACACGGTGGGGGTCGAGCGAATCCGGGAATACGCCGGCAGGACCTTCGTCATTGCCATCACGGAGCAGGAGCGGACCGGCCCGGTCATGGAGGCCGCGACCTTCGGGGCCTACGAGATCATGCGACGCCCGCTCCGCAAGGAGCGGATCGACCGGGTCCTGACCGAACTCAAGGACCTGCGGGCGGAAATGGCGCACGCGGTCCTGATCGATAAGGACCTTATCGCACCGGCGGCTACGTGCGTCATTGTTGGTCGCTCAACGCTGGTCATGAGCCTCTGCGAGAAGGTGGCGCGCATCGCGCAGGTCGAGGTGCCCGTGCTGGTCACGGGAGAGACGGGGACTGGGAAGGAGCTCGTTGCCGAGGCCATCGCCCAGCTGTCGTCCCGGTTCGGCAAGCCCTTCGTGGTGATCAACTCGGCGGCCGTGCCCGAGGCGCTTCTCGAGTCGGAGCTCTTCGGCTACGAACGTGGCGCCTTTACCGGCGCCGTGTCGTCGAAGGAGGGGATGCTCAGGACCGCCGACGGCGGGTGTGTGTTCTTTGATGAAATCGGGGAATTACCGCTCGCGCTCCAGGGAAAGCTGCTCCGCTTCTTACAGACGCAGTCTTTCTATCCCGTGGGGAGCACAAAGGAAGTGCAGGTGAATGTGCGGGTGATCTCGGCGACGAACCGGGACCTTGCTACCATGGTGAGGGAGGGGAAGTTCCGGGAGGACCTGTACCACCGCCTGCGCGTCGCGTTGATCCATGTCCCGCCGCTCCGGGAGCGGAAAAAGGACATCGTGCCGCTGGTGCAGTGCCTGTTCTACCGGCACGCTCACACGGCGCAGAAGGCGATCAAAGGTGTTACCGAGGCATTTCTCGATGGCCTGCTCGCCTATGACTGGCCCGGCAACATCCGGGAGCTGGAGAACACGCTGCGCTCGGCCATCGCGCTGTGCAAGACCGAGTATCTCACCACGCACGAGCTCAAGGACCTGGGAGCCCATTCCCTTGCGAGGCCGGCGCAGGGACACGCGGGCGCCCTTGCATCGGCGGTGGTCCCTTTTGTGAAGGATGCGCTGGAACGGAAGGACAAAAATATCTACGAAAAGGTGCACGCCGAGGTCGACCGGCATCTCCTGGAATACGCGCTCTCCCATACGCGGGAGAACCAGTCCGAGGCTGCGCGCCTGCTCGGCATCAACCGGTTGACGCTGCGGAAGAAGCTGGGGCTGTCGAAGTGAGCATCACCCTGGGGCGGGGTCGTAGGGGCAACCCTGTGTGGTTGCCCTGGTTCGGGCTGCCACGCAGGGCCGCCCCTACGAATCTATGACGGGTCGTCGACCGGGACGATGCCCTCGTATTCTTCAAGGCAGGTGCCCTTTCCGATGACCACGATGCCTGAGGGCGTGACGTGGAACCGTTTGCGGTCCACGTCAAGGTCGTAGCCGATCTCAGTGCCCGGCGGGATGACGACGTCCTTGTCGATGATGGCGCGCCGGATCCTGCAGTGCCTTCCGATGTCCACGTTCTCCATCAGGATGGCGTCGTGCACCTCGGCGTAGGAGTTGACGCGCACGTTGGGCGAGAGGACCGAGTTCTGGACCCGGCCGCCGCTGATTATGCAGCCATGGGCGACGATGGAGTCCAGGGCCGTGCCGAGCCTGCCGCCCTTTTTCTCCTGGGCGAAGACAAACTTGGCCGGCGGGTTCTGGGCCTGGTAGGTGCGGATCGGCCAGGCGTGGTCATAGAGGTTCAGGAGGGGGTCCACGTTCACCAGGTCCATGTTGGCCTCCCAGTAGGCATCGAGCGTTCCCACATCCCTCCAGTATTTTGCCGCCTTCCGGTTCTTATCGATGAAGTTGAAGGCGAAGACCCGCGATGTGCGCATCATTTCGGGGATGATGTTCTTGCCGAAGTCGTGGGAGGTGTCCTGCAGTGCGTCGGAATGGAGGAGATCGACGATCTTCTTGGTGTTGAACAGGTAGATGCCCATGGAGGCGAAGGCCATGTCCGGTCTGCCGGGGATGGGTTTCGGGTGTTTCGGCTTTTCCTCGAAGCCGGTGATCCGGTACTCATGATCGATACCGATGATACCGAAGTTCGATGCCTGCCTGATGGGCACCTCGATGGCGGCCACTGTCGCGTCGGCGTTCTGTTCCTTGTGAAAGCTGAACATCTCGGAGTAGTCCATCTTGTAGATGTGGTCGCCGGCCAGGATCAGCAGGTGGTCCGGGGCGTCCTTCTCGATCATATAGATGTTCTGGTAGATGGCGTCGGCCGTGCCCTGGTACCACTTGTCGCCGACGCGCTGCTGGGGCGGCACGGAGATGATGAACTCGCTCAATTCGCCGGAGAAGAAGTTCCAGCCGAGCCGTAGGTGCTTGTCCAGCGAGAGGGACTTGTACTGGGTCAGGACTGCGATCTTCCGGATGCCGGAGTTGATGCAGTTCGAGAGGGTGAAGTCGATGATGCGGTAGATGCCGCCGAAGGGCACGGCAGGTTTTGCCCGGTGCAGGGTAAGGGGATGGAGGCGTTCTCCCTTGCCGCCTGCCAGGATCATTGCGAGGATGCCCATGCTTCTCCCTGCGTACCTAGAGGATCAAATGCCTTTCATCTCAATCAGGATCAGGATTGCCGGGGAACACCAGAAAGTTACAAAAAAATGATAGCAGCTGATGCGGTAACGGTCAAATGAGGGGCTGGCAATCGGCAGGAGGGAATGCGCATCGAGCTTTCCGTAGAAATAGACAAATAAAAAAGGCGTTGCCACCGAACCGACTGGTTAACGTTCCGTTGAGCTCCGGCGTATCGGGACACTGCGACTTCCACTTCGTTGGTCCTGCGCTGCAGGACCGGTGAAGCATGCTTCCAAACTCCCGTTACGACGGATCTTCGGGGACCTCGGCTAATACGGCTTCGCGAACCCGGTGAAACACCTACCTACCGGCAGTCTAACCGCTCAACTTGCAGTCCGCTTTCCGGTTTCGGCGTCCGTTGGACCGCTGCCTTATTCCCCTTTTAACGGGTCACCTATATACACGCTAGGGTGTAGGTTCGGCAACGCCTTTTTCATCTGAACTATTTCAAAGACCGGGCACGTCTCTTTTCTTTCCTATGAATAGTATACCACACTCTGTCAAATTCATTAGAATAATTCTTAAATAAATTTTCCTTGACCCACCCGAGAATTGCGTCTACACTTTTTTACTTTATCGAGCAGACATCCTGCGATTCGAAGATGTTGAGAACACATTGATTTCATGAAGAAGATCAATCCATCACGGGAAGAGTTCCTGGCCGCCGCAGGGAACGGCAGCATTGTCCCGCTGCATGCAGAGCTTGACGCGTCTGCGGTCACGCCGCTTTCCGCTGTGTATGCCCTCCGTCCGCTCGGTCATCCCGTGCTCCTGGAGAGCGCCCGCGTGAACGGGAGGACCGGACAGTACTCCTTCGTGACCGCGGACCCCTACCTCATCTTCCGGTCACACGGAGACACTGTGGACCTTGATTGGACGGTCGCGCCGCAGGGCAAGTACGGCAAGCGCGCCTCCCTGAAGCGGAAGCCGCTCCCGAAGCTCCGCGAACTGATGGGGAACTACCGCACTGAGCGTGTTGACGGACTGCCTCCCTTCACGGGAGGAGCAGTGGGCTTCTTCTCCTACGAGTTCGTTCACCAGTTCGAAAAGCTGCCTCGGACAGCGCTGGACGACCTTGGGACCCCCGAGGCGTGCTTTCTGTTCGTTGACCTGGTGGTCGCCTTCGACCATCTCGCGGGCAGGGCATGGGTGATCGTGAACCCCGGGGCGCGGGAGCAGGAGATGGGTTTCCGGAAACCCGAGCCGGACCAGTGGGGGAGGCTGTACGATGAGGCGGTGGAGCGGTTGACCGGAGCCGCCGCAACGCTTGCGGCAGGTACCGGTCAACGGCACCTGCCGGGGCAGCGTGCGCTCCCCTGCGTCCGTCTCGAGCCATTCCTGTCCCAGCAGCGTTTCGAGGCCATGGTGCGGCGATGCAAGGAGTACATCGCGGCCGGCGACATCTACCAGGCGAACCTGTCCCAGCGGTTCTCGGCGGCGATCGGCAGCATCGATCCGCTCCGTCTCTACGCGGTCCTGCGCGCGATCAATCCTTCCCCCTTTGCGGCCTACGCCGAGTTCGACGGCCTCACGGTCGTCAGCTCTTCGCCGGAGAGGCTGGTGCGGCTCACAGGGCGCATCGCTGATACCCGGCCCATCGCGGGAACGCGGCGGCGAGGGAGGGACTTCTCAGAGACGCGGGACCTCACCGCAGAGCTCCTGACGAACGAAAAGGAACGGGCCGAGCACATCATGCTGCTGGATCTCGAGCGGAACGACCTCGGCAAGGTGTGCGCTTACGGGACCGTTTCCGTGGACGAGCTGATGGCGGTCGAGGACTATTCCCACGTGATCCATATCGTGTCGAACGTGCGGGGCGACCTGGCGCCGGGGAGTGACGGCTTCGACCTCATCCGCGCCGTGTTCCCCGGCGGGACCATCACGGGCGTGCCCAAGGTGCGATGTATGGAGATCATCGATGAGCTGGAGCCTGTGGCGCGCGGGCTCTACACCGGGTCTCTGGGGTATCTCGCGAACACCGGCGACCTGGACCTGAACATCATCATCAGGACGTTCATCATCAAGGACGGCGTCGCCTACGTCCAGACGGGCGCAGGGATCGTGGCCGACTCCGATCCGGCGCGGGAGTATGCCGAGACCCTTGAAAAAGCCGAGGCCCTGGCAAATGCACTTGAAAAATTGTGATATAACAAGTTTCCCCTGTTGCACATTTCTCCCACTTGCGCTATAGTAATCAATCAAGTTTACGGCAGGAAAGGAGCACGAGATATGTTCCTGGTGGAACTGGTGTTACAGGGAATACGCGGCGTTCAAGAGCTGGCGCGCGTGCGGTTCCAGGGCGGTTTCAATTTCGTCGCCGCAGGCAACGAGGCCGGCAAGACGACGGCCGTCGACACGATCATTCGCCTTCTCAATCCGGTCAATCATCGGGGCAAGATGGATTTGCTGGTCTCCCGCATCGTACCCGACGCCTCCCGCGGCGCGCTGGTGGTCTTTTCGGATGACAGCGCCTACTACCGGGTGATCCAGGACTTTTCGAAACGCGCCGTCAATCTTTCCAAGTACAATCCCGGCACGAAGGAGTTCACGCTCATGCACAAGGACTGGGACGCGACCTCCCAGTTCATGGCGGGCCTCATGCCCGGCATCTCCGAGGAGGACTACGGACGGCTGTTCGTGTTCCGGCGCGAGTCATGCTCCGGCCAGGCAACCTACGACCTGCCGGCGTACCCGGCCGCTGCATCGCCCGCGGCCAAGGGAAGGCCCGCGCCCCCTGCCGGGAGGTCGTCCGGCCACGAAGCGCGGCTCGCCGAGCTCCGCGAGACCATGCGGAAGGCCGAGGAAGCTGCCGACGCGGAGTACAAACTTGACGCCGCGAAGATCAGGCTGGGCGAGATCGCGAAGAAGCTGGAGAGCACGACGGACGCATGGCGGCGCAGGGAAGAACTCGCGGCGGAGATCGAGAATCTCAAGGCCTGCGAAATGCTTCCCGAGAACCTTCCCGACCTGATCAGCGACCACGAACGCGAGCAGGGCGAGAAGATGGTGAAGACCGAGGAACTGGCGCAGGACATTGAGGCGCTCACGATGCAGCGCGACGCAATCCCGCCGGCGAACCTCGTGATGGACAAGCTCTTCCTCTCCGGCGTCGCCATCGGCGGCCTGGCGCTCCTGTCCGGCCTGTTTCCGCTCGACGGTTCGGAAATCTACTTCCCCATCGGCGTCCTCGCTGCGCTCCTGCTGATCGCCGCCGGCTGGTATAACAGTTCCCGCAAGAATTCGCAGCGCACGGAGGTCCAGAAGGAGATCGACAGCCTCGTGAAGGAGCGCGCCGAGATCGAGAAGAAGTTCCAGGACAGCGGTGCGGCCATCATGAAGTTCATGAAAGCCACGGATTCGAAGTCCGTTTCTGAGCTTAAAGAGAAGGCCGACAACTACCGTTATTTCCAGTCCATGTACCATGACCTCAAGGAACAGCAGCAGCTGATGACGGGCGGTGTGAATGTCGACGATCTGAAAGCGGAACTGGCAAAGCAGCAGGAGGTGGTCGCGGTGCTTGATAAAGCGGCGAAGGCCCTCGCCCACAATGCCGTTGACACCTACAGTGTGCGGCAGGAGATCGAGCGGGTTGAAGCCGAGCATGCTCAGGCCGCGCCGGAACTGGGGTTTTCGGGAATGGATGAGCGCGGGGAGATCATGCCGAAGCAGCCTGCGGGGGCCGGCGTGAACGTCCTCGCGGAGATCGCCGTGGCGAGCCGCGTGAGCGGCATTGAAATGGAAACACTGGTTCCGGCCGTGGAAAGCGCTGCGCAGCGGAACCTGCAGACGGTGAGCGCCGGCAAGTACGTCAGGGTCGAAGTAGGTCCTGACGGTCTGCCCATCGTCCACGACAAGAATGGTGCGAAGCTCGCCTATGGCACATTGAGCCACGGCACGCGGGAGATGGTCTGCTTCTGCCTGCATGCCGGGCTGGTCGAGGCCATTGCGGGCAAGCGGAGGATCCCCTTCATCCTTGACGATCCCTTCACCGGCATGGATCCCGCCCGGCAGCATGCCGCCTGTCAGCTTCTCCGGGTCCTGGGTACGAAGACCCAGGTGATCCTGTTCACGTCAAATCCCGCCCTCAAGGCCGCGAACGATGTTGTCCTGGAGCTCAAGTAGCATGCCGGGGGTGTTCATTACCTTCGAGGGCATTGAGGGCTCCGGAAAATCGACCCAGATCTCCCGTCTCCTGCAATATCTTACAGAACAACGACGGCCGGTGACGCTCACGCGGGAACCAGGGGGTACGCCCATCGGGGACCAGGTTCGCAGGATCCTCCTGGATCCGCTCAACCGGCTGCTGGACCCGACGACGGAGCTCCTCCTGTACGCGGCGAGCCGTGCCCAGCATCTCCGTGAGGTGATCCGCCCTGCGCTCGCTTCGGGCAGGATCGTTCTGTGCGACCGCTTCTCCGACGCGACGATCGCGTACCAAGGATACGGGAGGGGGCTGTCGGTCCCGGTCATCCGGGAACTGGATCGTATCGTGACGGCAGGGCTCCGGCCGCGGCTTACGGTCCTGCTCGACCTTCCGGCGGAAACAGGGCTCGGCCGCGCGCGGGGCAGGAACACGAGCCAGGGACTTCACGGGGAGGCGCGGTTCGAGAACGAGGACATCGCGTTCCACAGCAACGTACGCAACGGCTACCTCCAACTGGCGAAGGAGGAACCCGGGCGCATCCGCACGGTGAACGCGGCCCGGTCGCCCGAGGAGGTCCAGGAGGACATCAGGACGATCGTTGATGAGGTGCTGGATAAAGCCATGTAATGTTCAGGGCTCAATGTTCAAGGAAGAGGAAAAACGGAAAACCAGCATTCTGCTATCTCGACCTTTGAACGTTAAACCTTGAACCGTTAACCGTATGAACTTCTCCTCCATCATCGGACATGACCGAGCGGTCGACATCCTCAGGCGGGCCCTTGCGAACGACGCCCTGGCGCACGCTTACCTGTTCTCGGGAGAACCGGGCATCGGCAAGCGGCTGACGGCGTACGCGCTGGCCGCGGCGCTGAACTGCGAGGTTCCCGTGCCTGCCGGCGGGTGCGGCGCCTGCCCGGCCTGCCGCAGGATCGCGGGCGGCACCCATCCCGATGTCCGCGTCGTGATGCCCGAGAGCCGTGACGAACAGCTGCTTGCCACCTGGAGCAGCAAGGATATCGAGAAGGCCAGCGACGAGATCAAGATCGACCAGATCCGGCGGGCGCAGGAAAGCATTTCGTTGAAGCCCTCTGAGGGGCGCAAGAAGATCCTGATCGTGGACGGCGCTGAAGCGATGAACGAAGCGTCGCAGAACGCCTTCTTGAAGACCCTCGAGGAGCCGCCGGGCGACTCCCTCATCATCCTGATCACCTCCCTGCCCCAGAGCCTCCTGCCCACGATCCGGTCCCGCTGCCAGACGCTTGTGTTCCAGCCGCTGCCGCGGCATACCCTGGCGGAAGTGATCCGGGAGAACCGGGGCCTGTCCGAGGAGGACGCGTGGTTCATTGCGGCGCTCTCCCGAGGCAGCCTCGGCCGCGCGCTTGCGATGGACGTGCAGAAGGAGAAGGCGGAGCGGGAGCAGTTCCTGGCCCTCCGTGAGGGCCTCGCCGGCATGCGGGATGACGAGATCCTCACCCTCGCCGACGGCATCGCCAAGGACCGTGACGGGTTCGACCGGCTTCTCGACATCGGCATCGAGCGGCTCCGGGACCTCCTGGTGTTCCACGAGACCGGGGACGCGCGCCTGCTGGTCTTTGCCGGGGCCGCGGAAAGCAGGGCAGGTTCTCCAGGCCCCTTCGTCCTTGAGAAGGTGCTTCAGGACATGGAGCTGCTCAACCGCTGCAGAGGCCTGCTGGAGCGGCGGATCAGCGCCCAGCTGGTGGCCGAAAATCTCTTCCTGAAGCTCGCCCGGCCCTGATGCGCGCCGGCCCGCATCGCCTGTCTATCACCGAAAAAAGATTGTGCCACGCGCGGGAAAAGGGTATTATTGTGCTTGCCGCTGACCGGGAAGGCATGCCCGGCGCGGGATCCCGAGAGGAGCATATGCGTCCTGTCCATCCCCGGAAGGGCGTTCTCCCCATAGACGAATGAAGATCGCTGGTGTGCGCTTCCGTGACAATTCAAGGATCTACGATTTCGACGCGACGGGCATCGAGCTTTTTGTCGGTGACCCGGTGATCGTCGAATCGGACCGGGGTCTGGGCTTTGCCCGCATTGTTCGTCTCCGTGACGCCGATGAGCTCCCTTCCGTGCCGCAGGCAACCCAGGAGCAACAGCCGCAGGACCGGAACGGGAAACAGGGAAAGCCCGCCGAAGCCGGGGATGAGGAGATCGAGATCGATGTCCAGACGCCCGGCGATGTTGCAGCCGCAGCCGCCGCCGCTGCGGCCGGTGCAGCCCCAGCCGGCGTGACAGAACCTCCGGCCACCGTGGAACGGCCGAGGCAGCAGCCCAAGGGCCACCGCAAGGTGGTCCGGAAGGCGACGGAAGAGGACCTCCGGAAGGAGGACAAGAACCGCGTCCGGGAGGCCGAGGCCTTCAAGGTCTGCCAGGACATGATCGCGGAGCGCGAGCTCCCGATGAAGCTGATCCGCGCCGAGTCCTCCTTTGACGCCACCCGCGTGACCTTCTATTTCTTCTCCGAGAACCGCATCGATTTCCGCGAACTGGTAAAGGACCTCGCGCATAAGCTTCGCAGCAGGATCGAGATGCGCCAGGTGGGCGTGCGGGACGTAGCGAGGATCATCGGCGGCTTCGGCCCCTGCGGCCGGGAGCTGTGCTGCTCCTCGTACCTGCGAGGGTTCGAGCCCGTCTCGATCAGGATGGCAAAAAAGCAGGACATGGTGCTGAACCCGGCGAAGATCTCGGGGGTATGCGGCCGGCTGCTTTGCTGCCTCTCCTACGAGTTCCCCGTGTACGACGAGATCAAAAAGGACATTGCGGCGATGAAGGAGGCCTCGGTCAGGGAGAAGCGGGAGGCCGAGGAGATCCGGCTTGCGGAGCAGCGGCAGGAGGCGGAGGAACGGCGGCAGACCGAGGAGCGATCGCGCCGCGAGGAGGAGCGCCGGAGGCAGGAGCAGAAGCGCGAGCAACAGCCGCAGCAGCAGCGTGACGGCCGGAAGCCGGAGAAGAAGAAAGAGGGAGGCCAGGACCAGAAGCAGCGGCCTCCGCAGGAGCAGCAGCGGGAGAAACAGAAACAGCAACAGAAACAGCAGCAAAAGCAGAAACAGCAGCAGAAGCCGCAGCAACAACAGCAGCCAAAACCGCAGGCAGCCGGATCGGCCGTCGAGGGCCAGGAACTGCAGGGCAAGGAAGGCCAGGCCCCGCTGCAGGGCGAGAAGACGGGCGGCGGGAAGCGCAGGCGGCGGTTCTGGAGGGACAAGAAGAAAAAGAAGCAGGGCGGGGGAGAAGGACCGCAGACGGGCGGGCCTGCCGGCGGAGGGATCTAAGTCCGGATAGGGAATACTGGGTACAGGAACAACGCCGCTCGGTGTAGCGGCCTCAATCATTGCGAGCATCCATGCAGAAGAAATTCACCATCACGACTCCCATCTACTATGTGAACGACGTGCCGCATATCGGCCACGCCTACACGACCATTGCCGCCGACGTCATGGCGCGCTACCACCGCCTGAAGGGCGATCCCGTCTTTTTCCTGACCGGGACCGACGAGCACGGCCAGAAGGTCGAGAAGGCGGCTGTGGAAAAGGGCCGCACGCCGAAGGAGCATGCAGATCTTCTATCCCTGAACTTCAAGCGGCTCTGGGAGAAGCTCGAGATCACGAACGACGCCTTCATCCGAACGACGGACAGGGAGCACATCGCCGTGGTGCAGGAGCTGCTCCAGAAGCTCTTTGATAAGGGCGAGATCGAGCGCCGGACCTATGAGGGTTGGTACTGCACGCCCGACGAGCGGTTCTGGACGGAGAAGGACATCCACGAAGGAAAGTGCCCGGATTGCGGCAGACCGGTCGAGCAGATCAAGGAAGACAATTACTTCTTCCTGATGAGCAAATACCAGGCGAGGCTGATCGAACACATCGAAAAGCACCCCGGCTACATCCGGCCCGAGAGCAGGCGGAACGAGGTGCTGGGGTTCCTGAAG
>JAAXXJ010000286.1 GCA_013334545.1 Nitrospirota bacterium
GGAGTCCTTCTTCCGCCGGAAGACCGTCGAGGGCGAGTCGAGCATGTCGACGACCTCGGTGGCGTTCCGGACCTCGATGGGCAGGGATGCCACGCCGTGATGCTTCCGGAGCTCCGCGTGGACCGTCTGCTCGATCCCGACGAGGATGATGCCGACGCCGAACTCTTTCGCGGCGTGCACTGCCCCGGCCACGACGGCCTGGGGTGCATAATCCCCTCCCATGGCATCAACTGCGATCTTCATATGCGCGATTGCTCCCGACAAGACAAAAGGCAAAGGGAAACCCGTAGGGGCGGGATCTCCTTTGCCTTCCAGATTGTGCGCGGTTAGATCTGCTGGACGGTGACGACTTCCCGGCTGTTGTAGGTCCCGCAGGACATGCAGGCGTGATGAGGCTTCTTCACTTCCTGGCACTGCGGGCATACCGTGAGATTGGGCGCCTTGAGATACTTGTGGGTGCGCCGCTTGTCCCTGCGGGACTTGGAATGTCTGTGTTTTGGATTTGCCATTTCTCTACTACTCCTTTTCCGGTTTAATGATCGTCTTGAGCGCGGCGAAGGGGCTTGCGGCACCCTCCGGCAGTTCGGTCCGGCAATCGCAGTCCCGTTCGTTCCGGTCTCCGCCGCAGACCGGACAGAGACCTTTGCAATCGGGGCTGTGGACCGGGACCATTGGGATGGTCAGGAGCAGCTGCTCCCTGATGAACTCCTTGGGCTCGATCTCTCCGCCACGGTAGAACTCCGTGTCAAGCTCTGACCTGCCGAGTTCATGCTCCGCGGACAGCTTCCGGGCTCCCTCAGGGACCAGGTCGAAGTCCATAGCCGCTTCTTTGATGGGAAAGGTAAAACGCTTCAGGCACCGGCTGCATTCCAGCGAGGCGGTCGCTTCGACGGTACCGTTTACATGAAATATCCCTGCGCCTTCTGCCTTGACCGTTACCTGTGCCGTGAACGGCGTATCGGCCGTCCCTTCGTCGAACAGATCAAGCTTGTCGGCCAGTGTGACGGTCAGCCCTTCAGGAGGGATATCATTGATCTTAATGGCCATTTGATCGCCTCCGGGGCCAAGAGTCTGGAATTATAAGGTGAAGCCCTCGATTTGTCAAGGGAAAAGACCGGTAAACCGAGGAGCCGGGAGCACGGAGCCAGGGACAGGTTGGTTCGGGTTTCCCCTACCTCTTATGATGTTCCCAATCCTTGCACTGAGCCCCTGATCCTTGTCCCTGAGGTACGTTCGGTCCGCCACCATTCACCTGCCGGAGCAGGACGAGCCCGATAATAAAGAAAGCGGCGATGGAAAGGATGGCGGGCCGCTGGCTACCGAAGGCCGCTGACACCTGGCCGAAGACGAGGGGACCGATGACCGCAGAGGACTTCCCGACGAGGGAATAGACGCCAAAGTATTCGGCCTCCTTGCCCTCGGGGATGAACTGCGTGTAGAAGGCACGGGTGCCCGCCTGGATCGAGCCGAGACCAAGCCCTGCTATACAGGCGATGGCCCAGAAGTGGACCTTGCTCTGGACGAAGAAAGCTGATACGGCTACCAGCGACCAGAGCAGGAGCGAAAGGACAACGACCTTCTTGGGCCCCCAGGTGTCGGTCGGCTTCGAGAGGAGGAAGGCGCCGATCAGCGCCGTGACCTGCACCACAAGGTACAGGCCGATAAGCTCGCCCTGTCCGAAAGCAAAAGTCGTCGCGGCCAGGCTGCTTGAGAATACGATGACCGTGTTCACGCCGTCTTCATAGATAAGATAGGAAAGAAGGAACTTGCGGGGCTCTCTGCGGGACCAGATCTCCCGCAGGGTCGCCATTGCTTTGCGGATGCCCATGACGCCTGCCTGCGATGCCGTCACCCCGGTCCGGTTGTCCCGCGGCAGGAACAGGAAGGCGGGGATGGAAAAGAGCGCGAAGAACGCCGCCACCATGAGCCAGACAAGCTCGAACATGCCGTCCTGTACCAGCGGGAGCGCGATCAGGAGCGATAGGATGGAACCCGTGTATCCGACGCTGAATCCCCAGCCCGATACACGGCCTTGGTACTCAGCGGGAGCGATCCGGGGAAGGAAGGAGTTGTAGAACACCAGCCCGCCTTCCATGCCGATGTTCGCGATGACCATGAGGATGAAGCCGAAGAAAGCCGCGCCGGGCGTCAGCAGGGAGAGCGCCGCGACAGCTGCGACGCAGATATAGGTATAGAAGGCGAGGAGCCGCTTGCGGAGCCCTGCATAGTCGGCAATGCCGCCAAGGAACGGCGAGGAGAGGGAGACGAACAGCATGCTAGCCGAGATGGCCGCTCCCCACCAGAGGTCTCCGCTGCCGCTTTCATTCCCCACGATGCGGTTGATATAATACACCTGGAATACGACGGCCGCGATGACCGCCGAGTAGCTTGAGTTCGCGAAGTCGAAGAGACACCAGGAGAGGATCTGCTTCCTGCTCATGGGCCACATTATGGGATAATTGAGCTCTGATTGCAAGGGTGTCGTCGGCCGCTTGCATTGTCCTGCACCATGCAGTATCCTAGTAAGGAAAGGAGCGCCATGGAGAGACGAACATTGGGAAATTCAGACCTTGCCATCACGCGCGTTGGCTACGGTGCCTGGGCCATCGGGGGCACGGGATGGGAATACGCCTGGGGCCCGCAGAAGGACGAGGACTCTATCGCCGCCATCCGGCGGTCGCTTGAACTGGGCGTGAACTGGATCGACACTGCAGCGGTCTACGGCCTCGGGCATTCCGAAGACGTCGTTGCACGGGCGCTCGATGACCGGAAGGGCGATCGGCCCTACGTCTTTACGAAGTGCGGATTGGTCTGGGACGAACGGGGGCGGCTTTCCCGGACGTTCACGGCCGCGTCGGTCAGGCAGGAATGTGAGAACAGCCTGCGCAGGCTTCGGGTTGCGGCCATCGACCTGTACCAGGTCCACTGGCCGCCTGAGAATGATGCTGAGCTCGAGGAGGGTTGGGCGGAAATGGCAGCGCTCAAGCACGAGGGCAAGGTGCGGTGGATCGGCGTGTCGAACTTCAGCGTTGAGCAGATGAGACGGGCACGGACCATCGCTCCGGTCACGTCGCTCCAGCCTCCTTACTCGCTGGTGCGGCGCAGCGTGGAGGAGGAGACCCTGCCGTTCTGCCGGAAAGGGGATATCGGCGTCATCGTGTATGCGCCCATGGCCTCGGGTCTTTTGACCGGCGCCATGACGCGTGAGCGGGCATTGGGTCTTCCTGCTGATGACTGGCGCCGCCGCAGTCCGGAGTTCAATGAACCGAACCTTACGAGGAACCTCGCTCTGGTCGAACGGCTCCGCGCAGTAGGCAAGCGCTACGGCCGCTCAGCTGGTGAAGTGGCGATCGCGTGGACCCTTCGCAACCCCGCAGTCACCGGCGCCATCGTCGGCGCGCGGACCGCTGCACAGGCGGAAGGTGTCATGCGCGCGGCGGAACTCCGGCTCAGTGAGGTGGATATTGTAGAGATCGAGGGGTGAACAGAAAGCCCGTAGATCGCGGAGAGAATATTCAGGAGAGCATCGTTGCTCACGGTGCAGAGCTGTAGAGCGTTGTTTCGAAAAAAAGCTAATGATGACAATTGAAGAGATAGTTGGACCACGGAATCGGTGATCAATTGTTGTCAACAAACCGCTTAGGGGGATGTACAGAGAGCGCCTGTCATGATCTCCTGAAAATACCCGTGCTGATTGTTTGACTTTCTCTCTTGGTCATGATAAAAAGGGTTCCTATCGATACTGGTCGAAGAGCTCCGGAGAGTCATTCATGACAACAGCGCGTCTTGTGCCGGCCATCCTATTTTTCGCCCTGATCCTTCTCGTCTGCCGCGAAAGCCAGGCGGTCATCTATAAATACGTGAATGCGAAAGACGTGCCGACCTTTACGGATGACCTGCAGAAGATCCCCGAGCAGTACCGGGCGCAGGCGGTCGTTGTGAGCGGCGGCAATGACTATGACGCATATACCGAGCTGGAGAAGGCCCGGCTGGCAGCAGAGGCCCGCACCCGGCAGGAACAGCAGGCAGCCGCTTCGGTGAAGGCTGTGGAACCGGTCAGCTCCCGGTTAATCCGTTCCGGCATCGCTGTTGGACTGTTCATTGCCATCATGTTCGTGCTCTCGAACATTCACGGGCTGCAGGGACAGGCGCAGGTCCTGTTGCGCATCCGGGCCGCGATGGCCCTGATCCTGCTCGTGTTCCTTGGTATCACTCACGCAAAGGATGTGATGGGGTTTTTCAGGAAGGTCGGTGACACGGTATCGAACCCCGTGGCGGACATCCAGG
>JAAXXJ010000287.1 GCA_013334545.1 Nitrospirota bacterium
GGCAGGATATTTCGCCGCAAGGGTCTCGAAGTCGCTGATCGCCTTGGCCTTTTCGCCCAGTTCCTGGTAGGAGAGCCCGGCAAAGTACAGGGCGTCCTTCTCCGCGGTCGAGCCGGGATAGTCCTTCAGAAGCTTCTCGAACCGACCCACAGCGGCCAGGTAGGACCCCTTCTTGTGATAGAACCTGCCGACGTACAGCTCGTACTCGGCGAGCTTGTCCCGGCAGACTGCGATGTATTTCTTCGCCTCCTCCTCGTAGGGGCTCCCGGGATATTTTGTCAGAAGGGCCTGGAACTCCTTGAGCGCGGTGCGGGTGAGCGCGGGATCGCGGTCGATGGTCGTGATCTCCTGGTAGCTGCACATGCCGATCTGGTACTGGGCATACGAGGCATCGCGGTGCACGGGGTGGAAATTGATGAAAGCCTGGTACTCGACCTGCGCCTCGGCGTACTTTTCCTCGCCGTAGTAGGTGTCCGCGATCCGGAGCATGATGTCCGCGTCATAGCTCCGGTCAGGGGCCTTCTCCTGGATCTCCTGGTAGGCCTTGCGCGCTTCCTCGTACTTGAACTTCTGCATCTTGTTCTCGGCGTCCTTGAACTTGTCCACCGGGTCAAAGGGCGGTTCCTTGGCGCAAGCGGCGAGAAGGACGAGGAGGACTATGGCCAGGGCTTTTTTCATAGGGAATGACTCATGGTGCGCAGATCGCACACATCCCACAGATTGTCGTATGGCTTTGATTGCACCTGCGGTCATCGGCGAAATCTGTGGAAGGAGCTTGGGGTCTGGAAAATGGTGCCGAAGGGGGGACTCGAACCCCCACGGGATTGCTCCCACTGCGCCCTGAACGCAGCGCGTCTACCAGTTCCACCACTTCGGCACGGGGGTCATATTAAAAGGAACAGTGAGGATTGTCAAGGGCTGTTTTTCCTGCTTTTTTGCTGCTGCGGACCGCGCAGGCGACATCCCCGCCTTGACAAACATGCCTGCCACGGATAGAATGACCCATCTTTCCCTAAGAGGTCCGCATCAATGAAAAATGTCCGTTTCGCTCTGCTCCTGCCCGCACTGGCCGGCATCCTGCTCCTGGGGCTCTCCGTGCCGGCCCAAGCCGACTTCAAGAAGACCAAGATCGCCGTGCTCGACTTCCAGATGCAGGGCGAGCAGACGAACGCAAAGGACATGGGTAAGATCGTCGCCGAATGGCTCATCACCGGCCTGGTGGAGACCGGCCGGTTCGATGTGATCGAGCGGCGGCTGCTCGAAAAGCTCCTCGAGGAGCAGAAACTCGGCGTCACCGGCGCCATCGATCCGAACAGCGCGGCCCAGCTCGGCAAGATCCTGGGCGTCAAGATCATCGTCTCGGGCACCGTGACGAGCCTCGAGGGCTACACGGAGATCAACGCGCGGCTGATAAACGTGGATACGGCATCGATCATCGCAGCCGAGAAGGTACGTGCCAGCAGCGCCGAAAAGCTCCGCGATCTCGTCACGAAGATCACGGACAAGATCGTCCTCGCCTTTCCCATGGAGGGCTACGTCGTCCAGCGGACCGACAAGAAAGTGACCATCGACCTGGGCAGACAGATCGGCGTCAGACCCGGCATGAAGTTCATCGTCTTCAAGGAAGGGAAGATCATCAAGCACCCGAAAACAGGCGAGGTGCTCGATGTTGAGACGATCGAGACCGGCCTGATCGAGATCAAGGACGTGAAAGAGAAGACGGCGATGGGCGTGATCCTCCAGGAAACAGCGCCGAACACCGTCGCCTACGGAAGCATGGTCCGGAGCTCGAACAAGGAAAGCCTGGAGGAGCCTGAGAAGGATGAGAAGTCCGTTCAGCAGGACCCGGGTGAGCGCCGGGGCCTCATTCCCATGCCCCGCTTCTTCCGGCGGGAGTAGCGAAATGCAGGATAGTTCTTGCTTGAAAATAATAAAGACCGCGCCATCGACGTGGCCTTTATTATTTTAGCGGATACTATCTTGAGCGCGACATCCCGAGATCAATAATACCAGTTCATCCGCGCCGTAATGTCCGTGCGGTACCGGTTATACGTCAATTCGCGCAGTCCGTCAAGCGACAGGCTCGTGTTCGTCGTGAACCGATAATTGCTCTGCAACCCCGCCGCGAGGGTCCGGTGCTCGTCCCCAGCGCCGTAGAACAGTCCCTGCGCCCAGAGATTCACCTTCCAGTCCTTCGTCACATTCGTCATGAAGCCTGCAGTTCCGCCGAAGCCGAGGGCGTAGTCCTTCTCCAGCCGCGTGCTCGCCTGCAGGTCACCTTCGGCGAACAGGTAGGCAATGCCGGTCCCGCCGATCGCGGTGCTCAGGCCCCCGCCCGCGTTCAGGCGCGGCACGGGGTGGTCCTTGCCGTCTGCCAGGGACAACTCCTCGACACCAAAGTTCACCTTCCAGGAGATGGGCTTGAAGATGCCGTTCCAGGGCGAGAGTGAAAGTATGTCGACCACCCGCCACCGGTGCAGCCGCAGCTTCTCGTCGTCAAAGTAGTATCGGAACGAGAGCTCCATGAAGTTGATCTGCGCGCCGCGCACGTAACCCTCGTCGAGGTCAGCTATATCGTGGTACGCTGCCCGCCATTCGAACTCACCGAACCACGAATCGGACCGGTACCCGCCGCCGGTCCTGACCCGCGCTGACAGATGGCCCTGGTCCGGCGGTGTCGGGGTCTGGATGGGATAGGGGTCTTCAGGCGGCGTGCCGAGCGTGCTTCGCGCCGCCAGGATGTCGAGGAACTGCTTCTGGTACTGGTCCCGTCCCAGCTTCCTGGTCGTAGCACGATACTGCGAGAGCTCCGTGGACAGGTCAAGGACCTCCCGCTTATCCTCAACGGGCAAGTCCTCGGTCAGCACGCTCGCGGGACTGCGCTCCCCCCGCACGACGGTATTCGTGAGCTTCATGAGGTCGCTGTTCATGCCCGACGCGATCCGCAGGATCTTCGTTGCCCGCGACGGACGGTAGGTCACCCGTTCGACAATCCCGAACTTCTGCGCAGCGCGAACCGTGTCCACCGGGATCACCCAGAAGCGGAACTTTCCGTAGAACTCGTCGGTCAGCCGCAGCGACGGCCGGCCCGCCTCGATCAGGAACAGGAGATTGAAGGAGCAGTTCTGGTCGAAGAAGTAGTAGTTCGCGTAAAAGTCCTTCATCTCCCAGATGTGCAGGAACACGCGGTACGCCTCGTCGGGTGTCAGGTTCAAGTGGTATTCCCAGATGTCGCGATGCTCCAGGTCGCTGTACTCCTGGACCTTCTCGTAGTACGGGAGGTTGGAATACCGGCCATGGTAGAAGCCGAAGATGCCCTTGAACACGTAAAAGAGGCCGAGGCTGTCGCCCGTGATGGCGGCGTAGTTGACCGCATGGGACAGAAGGTCGCTCTCGTATTGCGTGTTGATGCGGAGCAGCGTGTGGCCGAACATGGATGACGGGAGGTTCAGGAGAGTGTTCGGAAAGACCAGCACGACCGACCGAGGGTTCACTGCGGCAAGCGCCTTGTCGAACTTGGCGCACGAGGCTTTCGGCAGGCGCGCCGGGTCGAAGCCGAGCTGCTCGTTCAGCCAAGTATACCGCGCGATGAACCGGCACTGGGGATGCTCCTCGTCCTCCTTCACGTTTGTGCTGAAGAAGGACGCAAGCGTGGCGAACAGCTCCGCCTCCGGGTCCCGGCTGCCTTTCGGAGCATTGAAGAAACGGGGGTCGTCCACCAGGCTCTTCATGCCGGAGCCCGCTGGCTTGTAGTGGATCAGTACCTCCCAGGTCCGGGTACGCGCGAGCTCCTTCTCCCGCGCGAGCCGCTGCAGCTCGCCGAGGTACCCGTCCGGAGCGGTCCCCGAAGCGGCACCGACCGCAGGAAGCAGAACGGATAAGACCGCAAGACAAAGAAAAAGGCATGCAGAACGAGATGTTCTGCATGCCCCTGCACGACGAGGCACAAGCACCGCCATTATTTCGAAACGGTCGAGATATTGTCCATCACGCTCGCCATCTGCACGCCAGGGGACGTAAAGATGCGGGCGAATCCGGACTGCAGCTGGCTGTAGAACTCGGGGCGCTTCTCAGCCGGGACACCGAGGAGCTCGGCGAAGGTATCGAGCGTCTCGCCGCGGCCCTGGGCGATGTCGCGGGCCAGGTTGTCCATGTTGGCGACCATGAACTCGTTCAATTGCTGATTGCTCACGAAGTTCTTCGGCTGCGCGCAGTCCGATGTACCGGTCGTGATACCAAAGGTCTGGTTGCCGTAGATACCATTGGTCGTC
>JAAXXJ010000288.1 GCA_013334545.1 Nitrospirota bacterium
CGGCGAGGCGCCGCGCATCGGCGTGTTCGTCTGCCACTGCGGCACGAACATCTCCTCCACCGTCGAGATCGACCAGGTCGTCGAGTCCATCAAGAAGGAAAAGGGCGTCACCTACGTCACGAACACGATCTACGCCTGCGCCCAGGACAACCAGGATGTGATCAAGCAGACGATCAAGGACCAGAACCTGAACCGCGTGGTGATCGCGTCCTGCACGCCCCGGACCCATGAGAAGCTCTTCCAGGAGACGATCCGCGAGGCCGGCCTGAACAAGTATCTCTTCGATCTTGCCGACATCCGCGAGCAGTGCTCGTGGTGCCACAAGGGCCAGAACGAGGTGGCCACGAAGAAGGCCATCAAGATCGTCAAGATGGCGGTCGCAAAATCCCGCCTCCAGGAGCCGCTCAAGAGCGAGACCGTGGGCGTGACCCCGGCCGCGCTGGTCATTGGCGGCGGCGTTGCCGGCATGACATCGGCGCTCGCCTTGGCCGACCAGGGTTTCCCGGTGCATATCATCGAGAAGGACCCTGAGCTCGGAGGATTGGCGAGGAACCTCTACCGGAGCCTCGACGGCTCCGATGTCCAGCAGTTTCTTGCTGCGAAGATCGCCGAGGTGAAGGCCCATCCCAAGATCACCGTACATACCGGCGCCGAGGTGAAGACCACCGACGGATTTGTCGGCAATTTCGAGACCACCTTGACCGACGGAAAGGCCGTCAAGCATGGCGCGATCATCCTTGCGACCGGAGGCGTTGAGTACGAGCCGACAGAGTACCTTGCCGGCCAGAGCCGGAACGTGATCACCCAGCGCGGTCTGGAAAAGAAGCTCTTTGGCGAGGAACTTGTCCCGAGGTCCGGCGAGCGCTTCGTCATGATCCAGTGCGTGGGCTCCCGAGAAGAGCCTGCCCAGTACTGCTCCCGCGTCTGCTGCCAGGACGCCGTCAAGAACGCCATTGCGCTCAAGGAACGGAACCCCGCCTCCGAGGTGGTGATCATCTACCGAGATATCCGCACCTACGGTCTGCGTGAGGATTACTACAAGAAGGCCCGCGACCTCGGCGTGCTCTTTGTCCGGTACGACGTGGACAAAAAGCCCGTTGTCGTGCAGGCAGGGAACAAGGTCCAGGTCAGGGCCTGGGACTACCTGCTGGACCGGGAACTGCAGTTCGATGCGGACTGGCTCGTCCTGTCGGTCGGGCTCCGGCCTCATCCCACGACTGACAGTGTCGGTGCCCTGTACAAGGTCACCCGCAATCCCGACGGCTATTATCTCGAAGCGCACGTCAAGCTCCGGCCTGTCGACTTCCCGAGCGAGGGGCTCTTCGTGGCAGGCCTCGGCCATGCGCCCAAGAACCTCGACGAGACCATCACCCAGGCGCTTGCAGCCGCGGGCCGCGCTGGCGTGGTCCTGTCGCACGAGAAGCTCGCGGTCTCGGGCATCATCGCCAAGCACAAGCGGGAGCTCTGCATGTCCTGCCTCTCGTGCCTGCGGGTCTGCCCCTTCGGGTCGCCCTTCATCGACAAGGACGGGAAGATCTCGCACAACGAGGTCAAGTGCATGGGCTGCGGCATCTGCGCGGGCATCTGCCCGGCCAAGGCGTTCCAGGTGAACAACTTCCGGGACGACCAGATCATTGCCATGATCGACGCGGCGGTGGAATCCGAAGAGGCCGGCGTCATCGGAACATAACAAAAAGCAGCAGGATCGAAATGCTTGAACACGAATAGCACGAATGCTGCGAATGTCACGAATGAGTTGCGAATCTTATAAGGTCTTATTCGTGTCATTCGTCCCATTTGTGTCATTCATGATAGAGTCTTCAGATTATGGTGAGAGGAGTGCATCCATGGCTGTAGCAGCAGAAACCCCGACGCAAGGAGCGGTCTCGACCATCGAGAAGCCGCACGAAACGCCTGCCGGATGGGAGCCGAACGTCCTGGCCTTTGCGTGTCACTACTGCGCTTTCGCGGCAGCGGACCTTGCCGGCGTCATGCGGCTGTCCTATCCGCCGAACGTGAAGATCATCCGGCTGCCCTGCACGGGCAAGCTGGACCACATCCATATCCTCCGGGCCTTCGAGCGGGGCGTGGACGGCATCTTTGTGGCCGGCTGACTGAAAGGCCAATGCCATTACCTGGAAGGTAATAAGTTCGCTGCACGAAGGATCGAATACGCGCAAAAGCTGCTGTCCCGGGTCGGCATCGACCCTGCGCGCCTCGAGATGTTCAACCTCTCGGCCGCCATGGGTCCGCGGTGGGCGGAGATCTGCACCGAGTTCACCGAAAAGGTCCGGAAGCTCGGGCCGTCGCCGGTGGCGGCAGCATTAAAACGGAAGCTCTGCGGAACGGAAAAGTAATAATATCTTATCGGTGATCGAATGGATTTCAAGGTCAAGGGTGAGATTAGGGAGATTGAGACTATCGCTGTTGGACGTGGCATCAAGAACCTCAAGCGCTTGAACAAGGTCTACGGTAAAGCAAATTGGAGGAAGTTGAAGGGGTCGTGTCAGGTGAAGTTGGAAGATGGAACAGTTCTTGATGCAGAAGTGCATTGGTACGAAGGTCATGGGGTAGGAAAAAGAGAAATGAAGATCAAGCGGTATTTGTAAATGGGGCAATTATGAAAAAATATTTTATGATATGTGTTGAAAACAGGAGATATGAAGCATCATTGGAGCTTATGAAAGTATACGAGGTGCTGTCCGACCGCGAAGCTGAAAAGCACCATCAGGTAAGAGTAGTGGACGAGTCTGGCGAGGACTATCTGTACCCTGAAAAATATTTTGCACCGGTTCGGTTGCCGGCGGAGACGAAGGAAAAGCTGGAGTTGATTACAGCATAAGCAATCCAGCCAATTGATACGGAGTGATGCGCGTGGCTGTATAAAAGGAATGTATGCCGCGGTTTGGTGAAAGTCTCAATAAGAAAATTCATGATAACTTGATACACCTTCTGGGGAAGAGGCATGGTGAAAAAATATCCCGGGCCACATTAAGGACCCTTTATCAAGAAAGATACCCGAGTGAAAATGTCGATTGGGTGCAGGCTACGGATCATTGCATCAATCGAACAAACAAAGGCGCCCGTAACTGTGCCAAAACGAATAAGGCGATTTTTCAATGGATAGAGAAGGGGTTGTATAAAGTGCGCTGAACAATCAATTATGCAGTATATAATCAGTTTACCAAGGAGTATTAAACATGATCGTCGGTCAACAGAAACCATTTGATGAGATCTGGGGCATGGTCAAGGGCTTCAAGAAGGTCCTGGTTTTCGGCTGCAACACCTGCGTGGCCATCAGCCATGCCGGCGGCGGCAAGGAAGCGGAGATCCTCGCGTCCATGATCCGGATGAAGGCGACCCAGGAAGGCGTTGACATGCGGGTCGACCATGCCGCCATCGAGCGCCACTGCGAGCCCGAGTTCTTCGAACCCCTGATGGAGAAGGTCAGGACCTACGATCTGGTGCTCTCCACGGCCTGCGGCGTGGGGGTCAACTTCCTGTCCGACCGCATCGGCAACATCCCGGTCTATCCCGGCGTGAACACGACCTTCTACGGCGCCGTTCCCAAGGCGGGCTTCTTCGTCGAGCTCTGCGGCGGCTGCGGCAACTGCATCCTGCACATGACCGGCGGCATCTGCCCGGTGGTGCGCTGCTCCAAGTCGCTCATGAACGGGCCTTGCGGCGGCACGGACAAGGGCAAATGTGAGGTGAGCAAAGACGTGGACTGCGCGTGGTATCTGATCGTGGAGCGGATGAAGAAGCTCGGCAGGATCGAGGAGCTCTACTCCATCCAGCCGCCGCGGAACTGGGCAACGGGCACCCACGGCGGACCGCGCAGGCTCGTGTACGAGCACATCATGGAGCTGGAAGAAGAGAAGAAGGCCGGGAAGTAAATACATCCACCACAGAGACACTGAGGCACAGAGGAAGACATTTTCCGGGGACGCTCTCTGTGTTCTCTGTGCCTCTGTGGTGATATCTGCCTTGGATGTTATCTTTCGGAGGTCTCGATGAAGAGCGGAAGCACACTGGAAAAGGTCATAGCAAGCGGCAAGCCCGCGGTCACGGCCGAGCTCGGCCCTCCCATGAGCGCGGACCCGCATGAGGTCGTCGAGAAAGCGCACAAGCTGAAGGGCTTCTGCGATGCGGCCAACATCACAGACTGCCAGACCGCCGTGGTGCGCATCTCGAGCATCGCCGCCGCGTTCATCGCGCAGCGCGAGGGGCTTGAGCCGGTCATGCAGATGACCTGC
>JAAXXJ010000289.1 GCA_013334545.1 Nitrospirota bacterium
CCCGGAACTGTCCTCTTCAACGGCGCCGATAAAGATCTTTTCCGCGCCGATGACCTCTGCCCAGGATACCGCGATCGCAAGCAGATGGGCGTTCCGGAAGGGGACATAGGTCGAAGGGATTGCGGATTGGTCTGCGGCGGATTCAGGTACCGGAATACCAATGTCCGTGAGGCTCGACCCGCCGATGACCTTCAGGTGCTCGATGTTCACGACGAGGCGCTTTTCCGCATGAAAGTGGTCAGCCAGTTCGTTGAACGCCCGGAGCTCGCGTCCTTCGGTCCTCTGTCCGTAGTTCACGTGCAGGAACGCAAGACGGCAGGTCTGTTCGGCCATGGCCGCCGTGACGCAGCTGTCCATGCCTCCGCTCACGAGCACGACAGCAAGTTCGGTCTTCATGCGGTCAGTCTACCAATATCGCCGGGGAATTTCCAGCCTTTTCACGGATGCAAGGGGGGAAGAAGTACCCCGGCCGGGATAAGCAAGGCCGGGGTGCGGGAAGCGAAGAAGGCAAGGCGCTAGTGGGCGCCGTGGATGAGCATGGGCAGGCAGCGGGTGCAGACGATCTTTTCCTTGCCCTCGTTGTAGCAGGGGAGATAGGTCTTTTCCTTGTCCTCAGAGCCGCAGACGAAGCACTTCAGTTCAAGGTTTCCCACATCATCCCTCCTGTGCGGCATTGATCTCGGCGACGACCTTGTCGGGATCGAGGTTGTGCATCATGGCGCCGAAGGAGATCGACTCTACATTGATCCCCGGGCAGGTGAAGCACCCGTTGCCGAAGTATTTTTCGATCACGGCCTTGGCACCTGGCACGTTTTTAATGGCATCGCCGATAAGCGTATCCTTGGTCACGGTCTTTTTTTCTGCAAGCATGGCATCCTCCTTGAGCTTGATCTGGTCATATGATACCAGATACTGCGGGGAATGGTATGACGTATATCATATGGACAAACGTCAGGTTCAAGGTTTAAGATTCAAAATGAACGATAGTCGGTTATAGCGATGAACGAGAAAGTGTAATCATCAACGATGAACCTTGAACTTGGCACAGCGGTTTTGTGCTTTTCCCTATGACAAGGGTCATAGCGTGACAGACCGCATTTTGCTATACTAGCTTTCAATACTGATCAAGGAGGTCCGCAATGGACAGGTTCGTTCGATGGTTCATCATCATGAGCATCGTCTATCTCGGGGTGGCGTCGTTGGTGGGCATAGCCATGCTCGGCAGCGAGCGCGCGATGGCGCTCAAGTTCGTCCACTCCCATCTCAACATGCTAGGCTGGGTATCCATGATGATCTATGGGGTGGGGTACCACATCCTGCCGAAGTTCATGGGACGGCAGATGTACAGCAAGAAGCTTGGAGAGGCCCAGTTCTGGATTGCCAATATCGGCCTGGTGGCCATGCTGCTGTTCTACACGCTCAATGTCTACAGCCCGTCGGATACCCTGGTCGCCGCCACTGTGCTTGCCGGGGTGCTGGAAATGGTCTCGATCTTCCTGTTCTTCTACAATATGCTGAAAACCCTTATACCACCGGTCGAACAGCCCGGCTAGGTCACGAGGAGAACGCGGCGAGGCTCTCCTTGTCCTTGATGACGATCTTGCCGTCGACCTCGGTGACGAGGCCCTGCTTCTTGAACTTGCTGAAGGTGCGGATCGAGGTTTCCACCGTTGTGCCCACCATGTCTGCCACGTCCTGCTTGGTGAGGCGCATATCGATCGTCGTTCCTTCCTTCGTGTCGCGCCCGACCTTGCCGGCGAGCTTAAGAAGCAGTGCCGCGATCCGCGCCTCCACCCGCTCGAGGGCGATGTTCTTGAGGGAATCGTATGAGCTCTTCATGCGCTCGCCCATCTGCATCGCCATGCAGTACATGAGGTTGGGGAACCGGTCCATGAGCCGCATGAGGTTCTTGCGGGATATCTTCAGTACTTCCGAGTCCTCCATGGCCACGGCGTTGGCCGGGTAGGGGAACCCCTTGATGACGGCGACGCCCCCGAAGATATCGGTGGGCGATATCACCTCCAGGATGATCTCCTTGCCTTCGTGCGAGAGCTTGGTGATCTTCACTTTGCCCGAGAGGACGAGGTAGAACCACTCCGGCGGCTCGCCTTCGGAGAAGATGGTCTCTTTTTTCCGGTAGGCGGTCGTCGAGAGATAGGGCTCGAGCTCCTTGAACTCCGCGTCGGACAGGTCCTTGAACAGGGATACCTTGTTGAGCTGTCTCATGACCAGTAGAATAGCGAAAAATTCCCGCATTATCCAGAGAAAAATGCCTCCCCGTCCCTTTTCACTGTTGACTTTTTCCCATCGCTGACTTATTATCACCGCCATGTATGAACTGATGGTGGAATCCAAGTTCGCAGCTGCGCACCAGCTGCGCGGCTACAAGGGCAAGTGCGAGAACCTCCACGGCCACAACTGGCGGGTGACGGTCGCCGTGACCGCGGAACGGCTGAACGAGCAGGGGCTGGCGATCGACTTCCACGACCTCAAGAAGGCGCTCCGCGACGTGCTGGACCAGCTCGAACACACCTTCCTGAACGACATCTTCCCGTTCACGCAGATCAATCCGTCTTCGGAGAACCTCGCCAAGTGGATCTATGACACGCTGGCGAAGAAGCTCAACGACGACAACGTCGAGGTTTCCAGCGTCACGGTCTGGGAATCGGACTCGGCCTCGGCCAGCTATTTCGAATAGCCATCCATCGCTCGCCGCGCGCGATGACGGCCCTTCAGCGGCACGGGCAAGGGGACATCGGGAAGACAGCATGGATGATCGTACCGCATACACAATCCTGTCACTGTCCAGGGACCTCAAGGCTGACGCTGCCGAGGTCTTCCTTCGCGCTTCCACCTCCACCTCCGTCGAGATCAAGGACCAGAAAGTAGATGCCTTCGAGCGCGCCCGGGACATCGGTGTGGGCCTCCGGGTCCTGGTCAACGGGCGGATCGGCTTTTCCTACACCACAGACCTCACGGAGCCTTCCCTCCGGGAGCTTGCCCGATCGGCAGTGAGCAGCGCCCGGAACACCGAGCCAGACCCCTTCGCGGTCATTCCCGCAAGACCTTCAGCACCCTATCAGACCGTGAACATCTTCGATCCGGTCATCGTTGCACTTTCGGAGCACGAGCAGATCGGCCGCGTCATGGCCATGGAGCGCGAGGCATACGCAGTGGACCCCCGGGTCCGGCGCATCCGCAAGGCCTCCGCCGGCTTTCACCAGGCGGAGACCCTGATCGCGAACAGCTACGGCGCATCGATCTCCTACCGGGGAACGGCCGTGTCAGCCAGCATCGAGGTGGTCGCCGAGGAGAAGGGTGAGTCCCAGGCTGGGTGGGAATCCGATGTGAAACGGTTTTATGGCAAACTGGACATCGAGGATATCGGCCGCAGGGCCGCACGGAAGGCCCTGGACCTGCTCGGCGCCTGTAGCATCGATTCGGTGAAGGCCCCGGTGGTCCTGGAGGCAAGCATCGCGGAAGAAATCCTCTCCATCATCGCGAGCGGCTTTTCCGCGGAGAACGTCCAGAAAAAGAAGTCGCTCTTCATCGGCAAGTTGGGCACGGAAGTGGTGTCACCGCTCATCACCGTCTACGATGACGGCCTGCTGGATGGCGGCATGGGGAGCGCCCCCGCGGACGATGAACTGGTGCCTGCCCGAAAGAAGACGGTCATCGACCAAGGCAGGCTCGCGCTGTTCCTGCAAAATGCCCGCACGGCGAACCAGGACCGGACAGAGTCAACGGGCAACGGCATCCGGGGAGGCTTCAAAGGCGTGCCGGGCGTAGGTGTCACGAACCTCTATATCGCCCCCGGCCCCCATGCTCCCGAAGAGATGATCGCGTCGACGGTGCGGGGGCTCTACGTCACCGAGATCATGGGAGCGCATATGGCCAACCCGATCTCCGGCGATTTTTCCGTGGGTGCTACCGGATTCTGGATCGAGAACGGCAAAAAAGCCTATCCGGTGCGGGAGATCACCATCGCGGGGAACATCCTTGACCTCATGAAGAACGTAGACGCTGTTGGGAGTGACCTGCGCTTTTCCGGCAGGATCGGAAGCCCGACGATCCGGGTGAAGGAGCTTTCCATCGGCGGGAAGTGAAGGCAGGGAAAACAGCTAACAGGCTGGCAAACTAGTACGCCGTCAACTTAATTATTAATAGTATCGTAATGTCGGCTTAATTTCTTTCGAGCATCGTTCTTTGTAAAGTTCCAGGAAATGCCTGCTTTGAGCCGGTTGCGCTGCTTTGT
>JAAXXJ010000031.1:0-11036 GCA_013334545.1 Nitrospirota bacterium
AGAGGGGGAGTTTCAAATGCAATTTTCCGAACAGGAGCTGAAGCGCTACAACCGGCAGATGATGATCGAGGGCTGGGGCGAGGCCACGCAGAGGAAGCTCAAGGGGTCCACGGTCTTCATCGCGGGAGCCGGCGGGCTCGGGTCCCCGGTCTCCATCTATCTCGCGGTCGCGGGCGTGGGGAACATCAGGATTTGCGACTTCGATTCTCCGGATTGGTCGAACCTGAACCGCCAGATCCTGCACGATCACACGCGCATCGGCACGAACAAGGCCGTCTCGGGCAAGATGACGCTCGAGCGGCTGAACCCGGACATCACGATCACGGCCTTCACCGACATGATCGTGGCCGAGAACGTTGACGAACTGGTGGGCGACGCGGACATCATCCTGGACTGCATGGACAACTTCCCGACGCGGTATCTCCTGAACGAATCGGCCCGGCGCAAGAAGATCCCGCTGGTCTACGGCAGCATCTGGGGCATCGATGGACGGCTCTCGTTCATCCAGTCGCCGGAAACGCCCTGCCTGCGCTGCATCTTCCCTGAGGCGCCGCCGAAGGAGGTCTTTCCCGTCATCGGTGCGACGCCCGCGGTCATCGGCTCGCTCCAGGCGCTCGAAACGCTCAAATATCTCTCGGGCACGGGATCGACCCTGAAGGGGCAGCTTCTCGTCTGGGAAGGGGCGTCCACGGACTTCAAGAAGTACAAGATCCGCAAGGATCCCGACTGTCCGACCTGCGGGAACGGCGCAACGTAAACCGCGGGGGCCTCTACATATAGTAGTCAGGCGGGCATCACCCCGAGGGGTGGTGCCCCGTTTTTTTTTCATGAGAATGAAGATTCTCTTGCCCTTGATTAAACCTTGACAACCGCCCGGGGTCACAGTATAGTAAGCGCCTACTTACATGCTCAAGACATCCGCCATACCGAACACCCGGGAGCGCCTGCTCGGGGCCACCATGAAGCTTGTCTCGGAGAAGGGCTACCTTGGGGCGACCACGCGGGAGATCGCGCGGGAGGCCGGGGTCTCGGAGCTGACGCTCTTCCGGAACTTCGGCTCCAAGGAAAAGCTCTTCGAGGGCCTGCTGGGCCAGTACACCTTCCTGCCGCGGCTGCGCGAGCTCCGTCCCCGGCTCGACGGCCTTGCGTACGAGGAGGCCTTGATGACCATCGCGAAGCGCTTCCTGCTCACGCTGAAGGAGCAGAAGTCCTTTATCAAGATCATGTACTCCGAGGCAAACCTCTATCCCGACAAGGTCCGCAAGGTCTACACCGCTACGGGAGACGAGCTCCGGGCGACGCTGTCCGGCTATTTTTTGTCCCTCCAGAAGAAGGGGGCTCTCCGCAAGGTCTCCCCAGACACAAGCGCCGGCATGTTCCTCGGCATGCTTTTCGCCTATTTCCGGAACGAGGAGCTCATGCGGGGACGGGACATCACGAAAAAAGGGAAAATGGACCGGGAGGTCCGGGAGATCGTGGATATCTTCGTCCATGGGACCATGAAGGAAAGGAAATAGCATGAAGAACCATCGATCAAATGGTCATTCAAGAATCAAGTCAACAAGGGAAGTGAATTCTTACCGCGAAGGCGCAAAGGTCGCGAAGAAAGTCCTTAATTCTTTGTTTGTAAGACAGGAGCGATCTTTTGCCTTCCTTGGCGTCCTTCGCGTCTTCGCGGTTCCAAGGTCTTGGTTCCGGCTTATCCGTGTTGGGAACAGGTGTACTGTCGGGACGCTCTTGGTGTGTGTTCTCCTGAGCTGGTCCGGAGCCCCGGCATCCCGTGCGGCAGAGGCGCCGGCAATGTCACCGGCCGCGACATCGGCCGTCGTGTCCCCGCGAACGGCCACGCCGGCGGCCGGCGATATGAAGCCCGGCGACCGTTTGACGCTGCAGCAGTGCATCGATATTGCGCTTCAGCGGAACCCGACCATCTCCGCGGCGGGATATTCCGTGAACGCGGCCACCGCCCGAGTGGGGCAGGCCCGATCAGCCTACTATCCCCAGGTCGGTCTGTCGGGAGCCTATAGCAAATATTCTCTCTACACGGACCCGACCAACGGCTCCCAGAACCTCTACCAGGGCAACGCTGCGCTCACCCAGAACATCTACGATTTCGGCAAGACCCCCAGCACGGTGCGTATCCAGCGTCTGAACGAGGATGCCAGCCGTTCCGACCGGCGGAACACGGTAAGCCAGGTGGTCTTTGGCGTGAAACAGGCATACTACAATTTGCTCCAGGCGGAGAAGAATAAGGATGTGGCGATCGAGACGGTGAAGCTGACCCAGGACCAGCTCGATCAGGCCAAGGGGTTCTTTGACGCAGGCGTCAAGTCCAAATATGACGTGACATCGGCCGAGGTGAACCTGAGCAACGCGAAGCTGGCCCTGATCCGTGCGGAGAACGCGTTCTCGGTCGCCCAGGTGACGCTCAAGAACGCCATTGGCGCACCGGACCTGCCGGATTTCACCATCGAGGACAGCCTGGCCTTCCATAAATACCCGGTTACCTTCGAGGATGCGGTCCAGCGGGCCTATGCGAACCGTCCGGACCTCCAGTCCGTTCAGGCAAAGAAGGAAGCTTCCAACGAGGCGGTATCCCTGGCCCGGACCGGCTACTATCCCACGCTGTCAGGAAACGCGAGCTACGGTCGCACCGACACTCAGTTCGTTCCCGAAAAGAGCGGGTGGAGCGCCGGCGTGACCGTCGACATTCCTCTGTTCAACGGCTTTCTCACGAACTACCAGGTGAAGGAGGCGAAGGAGAACCTGAACATCCAGAAGTCGAACGAGGAAACGCTTCGCCAAAGCATCCTGCTCGACGTGCAGCAGTCCTACCTGAACCTGCGGGCGCTTGAGGACGGCGTTGCAGTTGCCGAACTGACGGTCCAGCAGGCGCAGGAGAACTACGACATCGTGAACGGACGGTACAATGCCGGCGTGGGAAGCCCCCTCGACGTGACAAGCGCCCTGGTGGGACTTGCCAACGCCAAGACGAACTATATTTCCGCGCTGGCGAACTACAAGATCGCCGAGGCGGCGCTCCTGAAGGCGATGGGGGAATGACGCAAATGCGGAATGCGGAGTGCGGAATGCGGAATGAACCACAGAAAGAATTGCGGAGCGCGGAATGCGGAGTGCGGAATGAAATACGGGTCAGATACGCTGCTGCTGTGCTGCTTCTCTGCATTGCTGCCATCATATCGCTCGGTGCTTGTTCCAAAGCAAAACAGCCGCCGCCCCGGATCGTGCCGGTGGTCGCGGAGACCGCTGCCCAGAAGAACGTCCCGCTCCAGATCAAGGCCATCGGGAACGTGGAGGCCTACAACACGGTCGCGGTCAAGTCCCAGGTGAACGGCGAGATCTCCGAGGTGTTCTTCCGCGAGGGGCAGGACGTGAAGCAGGGGAAGATGCTCTTTCGAATCGATCCCCGGCCCTTCGAAGCGGCGCTCCGGCAGGCGGAATCCGCGCTGGCGCGTGACCGCGCCCAGGCCCTGAACGCGCAGGAGGATGCAAAGCGTTATTCGGCCCTTTCCGGAAAAGGGTATGTGTCGATCCAGGAATACGATAAGGCACGGACCAACGCCAACGCCCTGGACGCCGTGGTGCAGGCCGATGAGGCCGCGGTGGAGAACGCCCGGCTCCAGCTGGAGTACACCGCCATCATGTCACCCATCGACGGCAGGACCGGCGCCATCTCCGTGCAGAAGGGGAATGTCGTGAAGGCCAACGACGTTGTGCTCGTGACCATCAACCAGGTCACCCCCATCTACGTCACGTTCTCGGTGCCGGAACAGGAGCTTGCGAACATCAAGAAGTACCAGGCGACCGGAGAGCTTCATGTGGAAGTGAGCATCCCGCAGAGCAACAGCAAGCCGATCAATGGGTCGCTTACGTTCATCGACAACAAGGTGAACACCACGACCGGTACGATCCTCCTGAAAGCCACTTTCCCGAACCAGGACCGGGCGCTCTGGCCCGGGCAGTTCGTGGATGTCGTCCTGACGCTGACCACCGAGAAGGACCGGGTGATCGTACCGTCGCAGGCCGTGCAGACCGGACAGCAGGGTCAGTATGTGTACGTTATCAAGGATGATATGACCGCCGAGCTTCGCGTCGTCACGCCGGGGAGGCTGTACGGCATCTGGACGGTCATCGATAAGGGGATCACGGCGGGAGAAAAGGTCGTGACCGACGGCCAGCTCCGCCTCGTGCCGGGCACGAAGGTGGAGATCAAGAACGAAAAGGCGAAGCAGGATTCAGCCACAGAGACGCAGAGTACACAGAGTACGGCACAGACCAGGACCGGGGAAAAGAAATAGTTTTTCACCGCAGAGCACGCAGAGAGCGCAGAGGACAGCGAAGCAGCATGAAGGGAATTCTTTGACGCTGATTTACACTGAAAGAAACCAGGATACGAGCTGATCGAAGAGGTCTTGTCTATGAACATCAATAACATGTCCGGCCCTATCTGTGTCAACGATGTTGGTTTCTCTGCGGTAAAAGAACATGTAATGTTCTTCAAGGGAAATTTTACGGAATAAAGCGCTGGTCCGTTACGATACGTTCTTTATCCGCTGATATCATAAACCGATCCGCAGTTATCTGTGTCAAAGATTCTGTTGGTCTCTGCGGTAATAAAGGGTTCGATGAACATTTCCGAGATCTTCATAAAACGCCCCGTCATGACGACGCTGGTCATGCTCTCCATTCTGTTCGTGGGCATTGCCGGGTACCGGCTTCTCCCGGTCTCCGACCTGCCGAACGTGGACTTCCCGAACATCGTGGTCACGGCGAACGTTCCGGGCGCGAGCCCGGAGACCATGGCCTCGGCGGTGGCAACGCCCCTGGAGAAGCAGTTCTCGACCATCGCGGGCATCGACTCCATGACGTCGGTCAACGCCCAGGGGCTCACGCAGATCAATATCCAGTTCAACCTGAGCCGCAACATCGATGCCGCGGCCCAGGACGTGAACTCGGCGATCGCCGGTGCACTGAAACAGCTTCCCCAGAACATGCCGAGCCCGCCGTCGTACCGCAAGGTGAACCCGGCGGACCAGCCGGTGCTCTACCTCGCGCTCAGCTCTCCCACGTTGCCGCTCTCCAAGGTGGATGATTATGCGCAGACCCTGATCGCCCAGCGCGTCTCGATGATCAGCGGGGTCGCCCAGGTGCAGGTCTTCGGGTCGCAGAAGTACGCGGTGCGGGTGCGGCTGAATCCCCGCGCGCTGGCAAGCAAGGGCATCGGGATCGATGAAGTGGCAAACGCGGTCGCTCTTGCGAACTCGAACCTTCCGACCGGGACGCTCTACGGCGCGAACCAGGCCTTCACGGTACAGACCACGGGCCAGCTGAACGACGCGCAGGCATACCGCCCCGTCGTCGTTGCCTACCGGGGAGGTTCGCCGGTCCGGCTCCAGGAGCTCGGTGATGTCATCGACAGCGTGGAGAACGACAAGGTGGCGAGCTGGTACCGCGACACCCGCGCCATCATCCTGGCGATCCAGCGCCAGCCCGGCACGAACACGGTCGAGGTGGTGGATTCCATCAAGAGGCTCATCCCAACGTTTCGGGAGCAGATGCCAGCTTCGGTGAACCTGAACATCATGTTTGACCGCTCCGAATCCATCCGCGATTCCGTGCACGACGTGCAGTTCACCCTCGTCCTGACCGTCTGCCTTGTGGTGATGGTCATCTTCCTGTTCCTGCGGAACCTGTCGGCCACGGTCATCCCGAGCCTTGCCCTTCCCATGGCGATCGTGGGCACCTTTGCCGTGATGTACGTCATGGATTTCAGCATGGACAACATGTCGCTCATGGCGCTCACGCTTTCGGTCGGGTTCGTCGTGGACGACGCCATCGTGATGCTCGAGAACATCATCCGTCATGTGGAGATGGGCGAGACCGTCATGGAGGCCGCGCTCAAGGGATCGAAAGAGATCGGTTTCACCATCCTGTCCATGACCATATCGCTCGTGGCCGTATTCCTGCCGGTCTTCTTCATGGGCGGCATCATCGGCCGTCTCCTGCACGAGTTCGCGGTCACCATCGGCATGTCCATCCTCATATCGGGTTTCGTCTCCCTGACACTCACGCCCATGCTGGCGAGCCGCTTTGTCCGGCCCCATACCCGTGACGAACAGCACGGGAAGCTCTACCAGATGTCGGAGCAGTTTTTCACCTCGATGCTGGAGTTCTATGAACGGACCCTGACCTTCGTGCTCCTTCACCGTCGCATGACCATGATCGTCTCGGGCGTGATCCTTGCCGCGACAGTGGTGCTGTTCAAGATCATGCCCACGGGCTTTCTCCCCAGCGAGGACACGGGCGCGCTCTTTATCACCACCGAGGCCGCGCAGGGAATCTCCTTCGATTCCATGAAAGAGCACCAGCAGGCCCTTGCCGCGATCGTATTGAAAGATGAGAACGTGGAAGGCTTCATGTCGAGCATGGGCGTCGGCGGCTCGAGCGTAGCGGGGAACCAGGGACGGATCTTCATGAAGCTCAAGCCGCGGTCCGAGCGCAAGCTGCATGTGGACCAGGTGATCCAGAAGTTCCGGCCCCTCCTGGCGCAGGTGCCCGGGATCCAAGCCTTTCCCCAGAACCCGCCGCCCATCCGCATCGGCGGCACGCTGACCAAGAGCCTGTACCAGCTGACGCTCCAGAGCCCGGACACGGCGGAGCTTTACACGTATACCCCTAAGCTTGAGGCGAAACTGCGCGAGCTGCCCCTGCTCCAGGACGTGACGAGCGACCTCCAGATCAAGAACCCCCAGGTCAATGTGGAGATCGATCGGGACAAGGCGTCAGCGCTCGGCATATCCGCCGCCCAGGTGGAGAGCGGTCTCTCGATGGCATACAGCGCCCAGCAGGTCTCGACCATTTACGCCCCGAACAACCAGTACCAGGTCATCATGCAGGTCCTGCCCGAGTTCCAGATGGACCCCGCAGCGCTCTCACTGCTGTATATCCGCTCGTCGAGCGGCCAGCTGGTGCCGCTCAGCAGCGTGTCGAAGCTCAGCCAGAACGTGGGGCCGCTGACCGTAAACCACCTTGGCCAGCTGCCCGCGGTCACTCTGTCCTTCAACACCCGGCCGGATGTATCCCTGGGTACGGCGGTCGATGCCGTGAGAAAGGCGGCCCGTCAGGTGCTTCCCGCTTCGATCACCACGAGCTTTCAGGGAACGGCTCAGGCCTTCCAGTCGTCCATGCAGGGCTTGGGTCTGCTCCTGATCGCCGCGATGCTGGTGATCTACATCGTGCTTGGCATCCTGTACGAGAGCTTCATCCATCCGCTCACGATCCTGTCGGCCCTGCCCTTCGCGGGCTTCGGCGCACTGGTGACGCTGCTGCTCTTCGGATCGGACCTGAACGTCTACGCCTTCGTGGGCATCATCCTGCTTGTGGGTCTCGTCAAGAAGAACGGCATCATGATGATCGACTTTGCCCTCGATGCCCAGCGCCGGGAGGCCGCGACGCCCCACGACGCCATCTACAAGGCATGCATCGTCCGGTTCCGTCCCATCATGATGACGACGATGGCGGCGCTCCTCGGAACGCTTCCCATCGCGCTGGGCTTCGGCGCCGGCGCCGAGTCCCGGCGCCCCCTCGGCCTTGCCGTGGTCGGCGGACTCCTGTTCTCGCAGACGCTGACCCTCTACGTGACCCCGGTCGTGTACCTGTATATGGACAGCATGCAGCGAAAGCTTAGCAAAATGCATATCTTCCAGGCACGGAAAAAGGCGGTCTCCCATGAATAAGGAAAAGCCGTCACGTTTCAGCACGATCCTCGGAAGCGGCCGGTTCCGGCTGTTCGCGATCATCATTGCTGCAATGGTCGTCCTCGGCATCGCGCTCTTCTTTGTCTTCCGGGGCGGAGGCAACGAGGTTGCATACCGGACCGATCCGGTCACGCGGGGTGATGTCCAGCAGTCCGTGACGGCGACCGGCACGGTGAACCCCGTCACCACCGTGCAGGTCGGGACGCAGGTGTCGGGAACGATCAAGGAGCTCTATGCGGACTTCAATTCGCGCGTAAAGAAGGGGCAGATCATCGCCCAGATCGACCCCACGTTCTACGAGACCCAGCTCGCCCAGGCACAGGCCAATACGGACCGCGCCGACGCGGCGATGCGCGACGCCGAGCGCATCCTGAACCAGAACAAGACCCTCTTTGCGCGGAACCTCGTCGCGAAGAACGATTATGATGCCGCAGTGACCGGGTATGACAGCGCCAAGGCACAGCTGGCCCAGGCGAAGGCCGCCCTCCAGACCGCGGCGACGAACCTGAGCTACACGAAGATCTTCTCGCCCGTGGACGGCATCGTGATATCCCGCAACGTTGACGTGGGGCAGACCGTTGCCGCCAGTTTCCAGACGCCGACGCTCTTCACGATCGCGCAGGACCTCACCAAGATGCAGATCAACACGAACGTTGCGGAATCGGACATCGGCGTGGTGCAGGTCGGGCAGGACGTTGAGTTCACGGTGGACGCCTACCCCGACTCGCAGTTCAAGGGCAAGGTCTGGCAGAAGCGGCAGGCCCCCATCACGGTGCAGAACGTGGTTACCTATGACGTGGTGATCCAGGTCACCAATAACGATTTCCGGCTGATGCCCGGGATGACCGCCAATGTCTCGATCATCATCGAGACGAAACGTAATGTGCTCCGGATCACGAACGCCTCACTGCGGTTCCGGATGACCGACCGTCCCGCGGGCGTCGGTGCGGGAGCCGTCCCCGGAGCAGGATCGAAGACCGCGGGCGGAGGCGAGAAGAAGGGGCCTTCCGTCTGGGTCCTGGTGCAGGGGACGCCGAAGCGCGTCAGCATCACGCCCGGCGTCAGCGACGGAAACTATACGGAGATCGTGTCGGGCGACCTGCAGGAAGGCCAGCAGGTCATCGTGGAATCGCTGAAAAAGAGCAAGACGCAGACCGGCCCGACCGGCCCGCGGATGTTCTAAACAGGCTGGCAAGCATGCAAGCGTGCAGGCTGGAAGGCTATTATGGCCCTTATCGAAGCTCGAAAGATCAGCAAGATATACCGGCTCGGCGACATCGACCTGCGCGCACTCGACGGCATCTCTACGACCATAGGGAAAGGAGAATTTGTCGCGATCATGGGGCAGTCGGGCTCCGGCAAGTCGACGTTCATGAACGTGCTCGGCTGCTTGGACACGCCGACGGAGGGCCGCTACCTGCTTGACGGCGTCGATACCGGCGGGCTCTCCCGCGATGAGCTCGCCGAGATCCGGAACAAGAAGCTCGGCTTCGTGTTCCAGGGATTCAACCTGCTTTCCCGGACCTCGGCGCTTGAGAACGTGGAGCTGCCCATGCTTTACAACGGCCGGCATGCATCGGAACGGCGCGAGCGGGCCATGCAGGCCCTGAAGAGCGTAGGTCTTGAAGGAAGGGAAGACCACCATCCCAACCAGCTTTCCGGCGGCCAGCAGCAGCGGGTGGCCATCGCCCGGGCGCTCGTGAACGATGCGCCGGTCATCCTGGCCGACGAGCCGACGGGCAACCTCGACACCAAGACGAGCACCGAGATCATGGAGCTGTTCGTAAGGCTGAACAGCGAGTCCGGCATCACGGTCATCCTGGTGACGCACGAGACCGATATCGCCGCCTTCAGCAAGCGGATCATCCGCTTCCTTGATGGACATATCATCAGCGACGAGGAAGTGAAGAAGGACGAGACGATCACGTAGCCATCGACCGACATGATAAACATTCCTTCCACATTCAAGATATCATTCCGCGCCCTGCGCGTAAACAAGATGCGCTCGGCGCTCACGATGCTCGGCATCATTATCGGCGTCGGCGCGGTGATCGCCATGGTCGCCGTGGGCACCGGCGCGAGCCGGAAGATCGCCCAGCAGATATCGAGCATGGGGAGCAACCTGCTCATTATCCTGCCCGGCGCGACGACCGCCGGCGGCGTGCGGATGGGTGCGGGCACGCAGCCCACGCTCACCATGGGCGATACCGAGGCGATCATCAAGGAATGTCCGGCCGTAGCGGACGCGGCCCCGATCCACAACGGCGTCGCCCAGGTCATGTTCGGCCATCTGAACTGGTCCACCGGCGTCATCGGCACCACGCCGAGCCTGCTGGTCGTGCGGGAATGGGACCTGGCTGCCGGCCGGTCCTTCACCACCCAGGACGTCAAGAGCGCCACCAAGGTCTGCCTGCTGGGTCAGACCGTGGTGGACAACCTGTTCGGCGAGCAGGACCCCGTGGGGCAGACGATCAGGATCAAGAACGTTCCCTTCATGGTGATCGGCGTCCTGGCGAAAAAAGGGCAGAACGCCCAGGGGCAGGACCAGGATGATACGATCATGATCCCGGTGACCACGGCGCAGAAGAAGCTCTTCGGGACGCAGTTCCCCGGCATGGTGAGGATCATTGTGGTCAAGGCCAAGAGCGCCGAGGACCTTGCCGCCGCGGAACAGCAGATCACCGCGCTCCTGAAGCAGCGCCACCGGATCGGGCCGAAGCAGGACAACGATTTCACGGTCCGGAACCTCACCCAGGTCATGCAGGCCGCGGAGCAATCTACGAAGGTCATGACGCTGCTGCTCGGCGCCATCGCGTCGGTCTCGCTCCTCGTGGGCGGCATCGGCATCATGAACATCATGCTCGTATCGGTCACCGAACGGACGCGGGAGATCGGCATCCGCATGGCGATCGGCGCCAAGACCTGGGACATTCGGCTGCAGTTCATTATCGAGGCGCTCACCCTGTCCCTCATCGGCGGAGTCATCGGCATCATCGTCGGCGTTTCGACCGCCATGGTCCTGTCCTCCATCTCCGGCTGGCCGACGGTCGTGTCCCCGCTGTCGATCGTCCTAGCCTTCGGATTTTCCGGATTCATCGGCATCTTCTTCGGTTTTTACCCCGCCTACAAGGCATCACTGCTCAACCCCATCGATGCCCTGCGGTACGAGTAGGTGCATCCGCGCGATGTATAGGGAGCGCGTTGCCGACAGAGAGCGCAGACATCGATGAAACCCGGAATGTTCTCTTGCCTGACTCT
>JAAXXJ010000031.1:11046-18434 GCA_013334545.1 Nitrospirota bacterium
AGCCCGTGTATTGTATCTGTATTGGGTAGCGTCAAGACTTTTGTGTAAATTCCTCCAAGGGCTGGGTTCCCCACTGGCTGTTAAGACGATTTAGGACCGCATAGACGATCCGTTCGATGCTTGCGTTGTTATTGAAGCAACTCATTGGCCGTGTCCGCCTTCGGACCTCTCGAAAAGACCGCTCAATGACATTCGTCGTTCGGACTTTTATCCAAATCTCTGGCGGGCAGTAATAGAAGTTCAGGAGTTCCTCCAAGTCCTTTTCAATGCATGCCACCGCTTTTGGCGCGGTCTTTTTCCAGGCTCGTGACCATTCCCGCCATGCATGGACCGCCGCCCGTCGGCTCTGGGCACTGTAGATCGCTCGCGCCTCCTTGATACACTGCTCCCGCTGACTCTTTTTGAGCACATCCGCAACATTTCTGAGCTTGTGCGCCCAGCACCGCTGCCGCTTGGTCCCCGCATAGACCAGATCGACAGCATTCTCCAAACCAGCACTGCCATCTGTAACAACCAGGCCCAGTGCTTCTCCCGTCAACCCCCGGCCATAGAGCCGGTTCAGAAACCCCGTCCAGGCATTCTCGCTTTCATGCTTTACTACCTGGAAATCGATGAGCTCCCGTATTCCGTCTACGCGGATCCCGTAGGCGGCGAGGACCGTTTTCTTTTTTGCGCCAAAGCCGGTTCTGGTCTTCAGCACGATCCCATCCAAGAAAAGGTACAGATACCGATCTTGTAAAGGACGAGTATGGTACCGCCTGACATCGACATCAAGACTCTTTGCGATATTTGAAATCGTCTGTGCGCTGACATCCATCCCAAGGAGAGGATACAGGGCTTGGCCGGTCAGCCGGGTCGATGCGCCATAGAGAAAGATGTTCAATAGAGCCCGATTCACATCCGGCGTTCGCTGCTGGTACCGGGCAATCACCTTGCTTGTATATCGGACACCCCGGAGACGGGGCATCTGGAGCTTCAACCGCCCATCCTTGAGGACAAGATACCGTGTCCAATAGCCATTTCTGTAGCAGCTTCCCTCGAGGAGCCGCTCGTAGGACTGGCGATCGAGAAACTCCGTACGTTCTAATTCCAGAACCCTATTGAGAAACCTTTCCTTCATCCGTTTCCCTGCGATATCGAACGATTCCCACTGATCAACAAAAGACCGCTTGAACTCCCTATGCAAATCTGCTACTTTCAAATCGGGTAATTCCTTTACCCACATGGGTGTATCCTCCTTTCCCGTTAAGGGGCGCCAACTGGAGAATACACCCTGTTTTTTTGTTTGTCTGGATATTTACACAGAGAACTTTACACTACCTCGATGAAACCCGGAATGTTCTCTTGCCTGACTCTGTGCTATAATGGTGTCGATCATATCTTATCCACGGGAGGCAGACAATGTTACGGTTCATAACGAAGATCCTGATGCTTTGTCTTACCCTGTCCCTGTTCCCGGCCGTGTCCCGGGCGGTTCCCGAGGGCATCATACTCAACTGGCCCGGGGGCGGCGAGGGAACTGTTTATTTTGACGGAACGATACATGCCAAGAAGGGGTATCAATGCGACGTCTGTCATACGGCAGGTCTGTTCCAGACAAAGAAGGGCATCGACAAGATGACCATGACAGCGATGAAGCAGGGGAAGTTCTGCGGTGTCTGTCACAACGGGACAAAGGCCTTCTCCGTGATCGACAAGACCGCCTGCCAGCGCTGCCATAAGAAGAAATAGCCATTGCCACGGCCCAGGTAGACGGCTCTTCCGGCGATGACCCCGCAACCCAAGGGGGTATCGCATTGTCCGAGGGCCCTCCCGCTTCTGCAGGAGGGCGCCATTGAAAGACCGGCGCCTGCCTGCACGCCTCCGGATCCATCGTGACATCGGACACCAGGAAGAACGTCATCATCATCGGCGCCGGAGCAGCCGGCCAGTTCTGTGCCATCGAATGTGCCAGGCGCGGCCGGTCGGTGCTGGTGCTGGACCATGGTCCGCGCACCGGTGCCAAGATCCGGATCTCCGGCGGCGGACGGTGCAACTTCACGAACCGGCACGTCTCGCCCGCCAACTACCACTCCCGCAATCCCCATTTCTGCAAGTCTGCCCTTGCCCGGTTCACTCCCCGGGATATCCTGTCGCTCGTCGAGAAACACCACATCGCCTATTATGAGAAGGATGCCGGCCAGATCTTCTGCGCCAGGAGCTCCCGCGATATCGTCGCCATGCTCGAACAGGAATGTGCACGGGCAGGTGTCGAGATGCGTCTTTCGTGCCCCCTTTCGGATGTTGCACGAGAGGAGGGGTTCTTCGTCACGACGAAGCAGGGCGTGTTCCGGTCCGACGCGCTGGTCATCGCCACCGGCGGGCCCTCCTATCCCGCCCTCGGTGCGAGCGGCTTCGGCCTTGACGTGGCAAGGCAGTTCGGCCTTACGGTCGTACCGCCCCGGCCGGCGCTGGTTCCCTTTGTCTTCTCGGCACGGGACCAGAAGGTGTTCCACGAGCTCGCCGGGATCTCCCTCGATGCTGCGGTGTCCTGCGACGTAAAGTGTTTCCGGGGGAGCATCCTGTTCACGCACCGGGGCCTGAGCGGCCCGGCAGCGCTCCAGGCGTCGCTGTACTGGACGCCCGGAGAACCGCTCGTGATCGATCTCCTGCCCGGCACGGACGTTCTCGAAGTCCTTGCTGCCAAACGGAGGAGCAGGATGGAGCTGCGGAACCTCCTGGCCGGACACCTCCCGAAACGGTTCGCCGAGGCATGGTGCGACCAGATGGTGACGTCGAAACCGCTCGACCAGACCTCGGACCGGGAGCTGAAAGAGACCGCGTTACGGCTGCACGCTTGGAAGGTGCTGCCCAAGGGCACCGAGGGGTATGCGACGGCCGAGGTGACAGCAGGGGGCGTGGACACGGACGAGCTGTCGTCGAAGACGATGGAGGTGAAGAGGGTGCCCGGACTCTACTTCATCGGGGAGGTGGTGGACGTGACGGGCGAGCTCGGCGGCTACAACCTGCATTGGGCCTGGGCTTCGGGCTTTGCCGCGGGGCAGTTCGCATGAGAGACACGGTACAAGGTCAAGCCTGCAAGGGTCGAGGTCAACGGTGCAGGGGAACAGCATGAGCACGGCGCGTTCGCCATTCAATGCGTTCATGACAGGCAATCGCGCCGGGCAGCTGGATCAGCCGCTCAGAACGACGGTACCGCTTTCACCTGGCCGGGGAAAAGTACCTCGAGATGGTGCGATGGTGCATTGACATTGCAGGGGATCAGTTATAATATAATACATTATGCGTAATTACCGTTTGCTAAGGTCGCCGTCCGTTTACGCGCTGCTCGCTGCGATCCTTCTGCTCATTGCAGGTGCCGGTTGCCGCCGGGGGGCGGAGGAGCCGCCTGCTCCGAAGACGGCAGCCGAACCGATCCGGGCTAAGCCGCTGATCATCGGTCTTATTCCCGAGCAGAGCCTCTTCAAGCAGATGGATCGCTATGAACCGCTCGCTCGCTACCTGGCCCGCAGGACCGGCGTTGAGATCCAGCTTGTCATACTCTCCCGCTATGGGAATATCATCAGCAACTTCCAGTCGGCCAAGATGGACGGAGCATTCTTCGGCAGCTTCACCTATGCCCTCGCCCATGTCAAGCTGGGCGTCGATGTGCTTGCGCGGCCGGAGGGGCTCGACGGGGCTTCCACCTACCACGGGCTGATCTTCGTCCGGAAGGACAGCGGGATCGGCTCCCTGGAGCAGATGCAGGGCAAGCGCTTCGCGTTCGTGGACAAGGCCACCACGGCCGGATATCTTCTTCCCCTGGCCTATTTTCAACAGCATAAAAAGAACTACCGGACCTTCCTCCGCGAATATTATTTCACCGGGACCCACGAGGACGCGATCTACGATGTTCTGAACAGAAAAGCGGACATTGGGGCTGCAAAGAACACGGTCTTCGACCGTCTTGCGCAGAGCGACAAGCGGATCAGTGAAGAGCTGGTCGTGCTTGCCAAATCTCCCGAGGTGCCGGAGAATGCGCTGGCGGTGCGAAAAGGCCTGGATAGCGCTTTGCAAAGTCGGATTCAGAACGAGCTGCTGACCATGGACAGCGATCCGGAGGGCGCCAAGGTGCTCAAGGCGTTCGGCGCACGGAGGTTCATCCTGACCAGGAACAGCGACTACCGGGCGGTCTATGATTACGCGCGGGACAGCAACCTCAACCTCGCTACCTACGATTATCTGAACGACTGATGAAGAAGAAGATCATCATAAGCCTCGTCCTGTTCTCCCTCATCTTCCTCGTAAGCGGGCTCTACATCATCGCCACGATCGAGAGCGCCTCGGACAAGACGGCCAACCTTATCCAGCTCCATCAGATCCAGCTCCTGAGGGAGCACCTCCAGCTCGAGATCAAGCGGGCGCAGGCGGACCTGTACCTCAAAAACACACGGTACGAACAGAGCCTTGATGCGATCGTCAACCACATGCGTTCCATGAGCAGCACGGTGAGCGTCTGCTTTGAGTGCCACCACGAGCCGGCCATCCAGGGGCGGCTGGTGTCCCTTCGGGAGCAGGTCGATGCCTTCAAAACCGCTATGAGCCGGGTCTTCACGATGCGTGCAAACAAGGCCCGGATGGAGCAGGAGCAGGACAACGCCTACCAGCTGGGTCTGCAGCTCCTGAACGACGTGAGCAACATCACCTCGATGACCAGTCCGAAGCTCGAAGCACGCACCCTGGCCGCCTTCGACGAGGTGACGAGAACGCGGCAGATCCTCTACATGCTCCTGTTCACGGCCCCGGTCGTGGTCCTCGCCCTTGCCGTCGTGTTCCTGCAGCGTTTCACGAGGCCGGTAAAGGAGCTTCTGACGGCGACCAGACGCCTCAAGAGCGGCGACCTGGACTACCGGATCCCGAAACTTCACGACGAGTACGGCGAGGTTGCCGAATCGTTCAACGATATGGCATCGTCGCTCAAGGAGCAGTACCTGAACATGCAATGGGCCGAGCAGCTTTTCCTGCTCGGAGAGATGTCGGGAGGGCTGGCACATGAGATCAAGAATCCTCTTGCCGGTGTCAAGGCGTCACTGGAGGTCCTTGTCGCCGATTCGGTCATTCCCGCTGAAGACCGGTCCCTGCTGACGAAAGCGATCGAGCAGATCAAGAAGATCGAGGCGCTCCTGAAGAGCCTGCTCAACTTCGCCCGCCCGCCGAAGCCGCAGTTCATGGCCGTGGATGTGAACAGCGTCCTTGAGGCCACGATCAGCCTCGCCCAGCGTCTTCCCGTGTTCATGTCCGCGGACGGGAAAGGGGTCAAGATCGTGAAGCTCCTCGATCCCCGGATATGGGATATCATGGCCGACCCGCTCCAGCTCCAGCAGGTGTTCATGAACCTCATCGTCAATGCCGCCGAGGCCATGCCCCAGGGCGGCATGGTGACGGTCCGGTCGTCTTACGATCCCGCTTCCCATGCCTTGCAGATTGGGGTCTCGGACACCGGTGAAGGCGTGGACCCCGAGATGGTAGACAAGATATTCCGGCCTTTTTACACCACCAAGGCCAAGGGGACGGGGCTCGGACTTGCCATCACCAAACGGCTCATCGAACAGCACGGCGGGACCATCCGCGCGATGAACAACCGTGACTTGGGCGTGACCTTCCTCGTCACGCTCCCGGTGACACAGAGAGAGGCGCCAGCCCCGTCAACGGACCGGCCGGGCCCGGCTGCAGGGAAAGAAGCTTGATCGCTACGGTTCAAGGTTGAACAGCGAAGCTTCAACGTGCACGGTGAACGGATAAGCGCATATCCAAATGGTCCGGTTGAAGCCCCCTGCAGCAAACTGCAGGGAAGCGGTCATCTAGGGTAGTATGTTTGTCCTCATCGTCCGCTAATCACGCAGCATGCTGTGGGGAATGCGCTCGCGCCCGGATTTAAGCTCCCTGAAGATTACTGCATGGAGCTTCGATCCTCAGGGTAGAACGATTTATCCTAATCGCTTGCTAACCCCGCAGCAAGCTGCGGGGAATGCGCTCGCTCCTGGATTCAACGTACAGAATGGCGCGAGCAAGAAAGTATTCGATCATTGTGTCGCATCGCCGGTTCGCCCTTCTTGACAACGCCTTTCCCTTCTGTTTAACTTAGTTGTATCGATCAGACCCTCATGTTGAATAGAGTGCAACTTCCTGGAACGTCAGATCACCGCCCGTGCCGGCGAAGGGAAAGGAGAACGAGCCTATGATCGCGCTTGAAATCAACGGAAAAACCTACCAGGTGGATGTGGGGCCCGAAGTTCCGCTTCTCTGGGTGATCCGCGAGCACCTGAAGCTTACGGGGACCAAGTTCGGCTGCGGCATCGGCGCCTGCGGCTCCTGCACGGTCCATATCGACGGCAAGGCCGCGCGGTCGTGCCAGACGCCCGCGGCAAGCGCGGCAGGGAAGAAGATCACGACCATTGAAGGGCTGGCCGAGAGCCATCCCGTCGTCCAAGCCTGGATCAAGGAGCAGGTGCCCCAGTGCGGCTACTGCCAGTCCGGCCAGATCATGCAGGCCGTGGCGCTCCTGGCCGAGGACCCGGACCCCTCGGACGGGGTGATCGTGAACGCCATGGACGGCAACCTCTGCCGGTGCGGGACCTATCCCCGCGTCAAGCTTGCCGTGAAAGCCGCGGCAAAGGAGGGCAAAGGTTCATGAAAAACACGAAGACATATACCCGTCGTGAGTTCCTGAAGACATCCCTGGTCGGCGCGGGGCTGACCCTGGCCGCCGTCGTCACACCTGAGGGCATCCGCATCCTGACCGCCGCCGAGGCGGAGAAGGACATGGCCTTCCAGCCGAACGTCTACCTCCGCATCGCGCCTGATGACACGATCACCGTGATCGTGAGCAAGTCCGAGATGGGCCAGGGCGTGTACACGTCACTGCCGATGATCATCGCCGACGAACTGGAAGCGGACTGGAAGAAGGTGAAGATCGTACCCGCCCCCGCCGGCGCGGAGTACAAGGACCCGGTCTGGGGCATGCAGTCCACCGGAGGGAGCACCAGCATCCGGCATATGCACGATACGCTCCGGAAGGCCGGTGCGGCAGCGCGGGAGATGCTGGTCCTGGCCGGCTCCGAGGCCTTAAAGGCTCCGCTCCGGGAGTGCGCGGCCGTGAACGGCACGGTCCGGAACATGAAGTCGGGAAAGGGCTTTTCCTACGGCAAGCTGGTGTTCGAGGCTTCGAGGCTCCCGGTGCCGAAGGACCCGGTGAGCCTGGTAACACCGGTAGGCTGGGCAAGCAATTCGGTCGGGAAGGCGACCGTGAGGATCAGCGCGACCACCGCGATCAGGTGGTTCATCAGCGATACCAGGACCAGGTTCCGGGCATTCTGGATTGGTCTCATGGGGAGGACGGTCACTGGTGA